>NZ_KE386494.1:460544-649785 GCF_000427425.1 Caldanaerobius polysaccharolyticus DSM 13641
CCGCGAGCCCCTCTTTAAGCGGGTTACCCCCTTTCTTTACCCACCATGCGATGGGTAAATGTTATCCGGTATTAGCACCCCTTTCGAGGTGTTATCCCGGTCTTAAAGGCAGGTTGCTCACGTGTTACTCACCCGTCCGCCGCTAAGGTAGCAGAGCAAGCTCCACTACCTCCGCTCGACTTGCATGTGTTAGGCACGCCGCCAGCGTTCGTCCTGAGCCAGGATCAAACTCTCTTGTAAACTCTTTTCTATCACTTAACACATTTGTATCCCGCTCACTGTTTAATTGGCAAGGTCCGTTAGCCTCTCGGCTGACAGCTTCTTATTCTATCACCTGCGCCGCTTCCTGTCAAGTGCTTTTTTTTGCTCCCTCGCGACGCTTCTATAGCTTACCACCCTTTTGACCTTTTGTCAAGGGGCTTCTTCTTTCGCCCCGTGTGGCTTTATTAATATACCACAGCTTTACACGTTATGTCAAGGGGTTTTTGCATAGGGGTGTTGTATCAAGTATTTGTAGGCCAATTCTATTGTTATCACCAAGTACCTCACTGCTTTGCACAAGCTTTATCAAAAATATTAATATCATTCCATATATTGTGCTATGGTCCAATTAAAGCGCACCCAAAAAGAGAAAGGTAGAAATAAATATTATTTCAATTCCACAATGGTCCGATTAAAATATGGAGAACCTTTGACGGATGAAGATAAAGATGATACTTTCAATTCCATAATGGTCCGATTAAAACGATGGATTATATACGTTTTAGAAAATTGTTTGTTAGCATTTCAATTCCATAATGGTCCGATTAAAACTTTTCAGAGTGCCTTTATATTCTCCTGTTTGAAGAGATTTCAATTCCATAATGGTCCGATTTAAACCGGGGTCATGTAGAATTGTATTTAATAGATCAAAAAATTTCAATTCCATAATGGTCCGATTTAAACCTGGTACGACGCACCGAGTAAGACGCTTGAAGATTATTTCAATTCCATAATGGTCCGATTAAAACAGGCATAGCCGATATGCCTCAGATAAAAAAGTAAGGAATTTCAATTCCATAATGGTCCGATTAAAACCAAAGAGATGCGATCTGGGATTGGTATAGATTCGTATATTTCAATTCCATAATGGTCCGATTAAAACCAAAAACAAAAAAAGAATACGAAAAGCTGTGTGAAGATTTCAATTCCATAATGGTCCGATTAAAACGTCTTGTTTATCAGCAGGTTTTATGTCAAGCCTATATTTCAATTCCATAATGGTCCGATTAAAACCATCCCAGAGGACTTGATACCAAAGGATCCAAAAACATTTCAATTCCATAATGGTCCGATTAAAACCTTTCACTTGCTTTGTTTCAGCAGTTTCTCCAATCTATTTCAATTCCATAATGGTCCGATTAAAACATGCGAGGTATACGAAATCGAATGGGAGTATGACCCATTTCAATTCCATAATGGTCCGATTAAAACTGCACGGTGATGTGTGCAGGGAAAGATGACAGCATTATTTCAATTCCATAATGGTCCGATTAAAACGCACCAGATAGATGGTACCGTATATCCAGCTATCAGATTTCAATTCCATAATGGTCCGATTAAAACTGCAAATACAATTGTGTATAACAAAATATACTGGCCAATTTCAATTCCATAATGGTCCGATTAAAACATTGCTTTTGCAAGTATATCCCATGCCTGTACGCCTATTTCAATTCCATAATGGTCCGATTAAAACGGCATTAACAATGCTGCAATACTGACTCCGTCTAATTTCAATTCCATAATGGTCCGATTAAAACTGTAGTCTGTGCGACTTCTCTTTTGCAATGCCTCTATTTCAATTCCATAATGGTCCGATTAAAACCCAAGTCTTCCACTCAAGTATGCGGCCATCTTTGCCGATTTCAATTCCATAATGGTCCGATTAAAACTACTCCAGTTTGTTCTGATAAAATTTATAAAACCCTATTTCAATTCCATAATGGTCCGATTAAAACCCAGAAAAAACACGCATAAAATCAGCACTTCTAATACCCTGTCCTGGTATAAATTTTTTGTCAACTTCAGATAATGCAAAAAGCTCCAGGCGTTGACAAACTCAATATTTATTAAATTATATTTTACCACATTCGTACAATCAAGTAAACACCATGAATTGCATCGTTGTGATTATTATGTGATAATGTCATCTTGTTAACTATTATGATAAAATATCACTATGAAGAACAAGGGGCGTTATCTTATGTCACAAGAACAACTAAAAAGATACACTGTCATTTCAAAAACTCTTGAAGGCAGTATGACCGTTAAACAAGCAGCAGAGGTTTTAGGCCTGAGTGTCCGCCAGGTAATACGCCTGAAAAAAGGAGTGAGGGAAAGCGGAGCTGCGGCACTTATTCGCAAAAATCAAAACCGTAAACCTGCGCATGCTATCTCTGATGATATAAAACAAATGATCATTGATATTAAGACATTGTCTAACTTCTGTACTACATGACGAATACAATTGAATAAATTCCAAGAAGCTGAGGATATCAAAAATCGTAATAGAGAGTATATAAAGCCGATGACATAGAAAGCTTTGAGTATATATGATGTTAAAAAGCAATTATAAAAAACGAGTAAAATAAGAGGGAAGAGTCAATAACAAGTAGATAAAATCTGTGACTATAATTACCAATAACAGTATGAGAGGGAATGATATTATATGAATCAAAGGGAATTACAAAAACTAATTATTATCAGCAAAACTATTGATGGAATACTAACTGTCAAGGAAGCTGCGCAAGCTTTAGGCCTAAGTCAGCGTCAAATCTTTAGACTTAAAAAGGGAGTTAAGGAGCAAGGTGAATCTTTTGTCTAATTTCTCTCATTTCAGGGACCTCCTCGAGGAAAAGGAGGGTATTAAACTTAGCTACTCTTCTATCTATAGAATGTTGGTCTCTGCTGGTATGCAAAGCCCTAGAAAGCATCGTAAAACTCCTAGATAGAAAACAAGAATCTTTATGGCGCAATAGATGATGCTACAGACCTAAACATTGCCATTTATTTCACTTATAATATTATTTTGTTTTTAATAGTCCGAAAATACATTGGAGATATTGCAATTAAAATTAAAGGTATTTCTCCTATAATCTAGCTATTATTTTTAAAGCTTCCATATTTCTATAAAAATTCAGCAATATATATGAGCGAGAGTCATTTCAATTGGTATTGTTAATAAAAAGTTTATGTTTTATAGGTTTTATATTGTTTTTTGTTGATTATATCTTAGTTATAACGTATAATTGAATGAAAGTGTATAAGAATATTACATCAAGCAAACACTCTCTTAAACTATTTGCAAGCAAGTAATAAGGGGGATTTTGTATGCGTATCTAGAAAAACTAATACAAAACAATGACAAACACCACTTAAAGTCACGCTACCAATGTTTTCTTAGGTACATCATAACCCACGTTTGTTTTGAACAATAAGAGGAAAAGACAAGCTAATCGAGTAACCTGCGACTCTGAAGCAGTTTATCATAATCAAATTAAAAAACGCTAAACATTAAATTCCCATTTGCTCCAATTAATATTATTATCTCATGAATAAGTAGCGATACAACAACAGGTGGCTTTTCAAGAATCAAACGTGATGTCTTTAACGTAAATGCATAAGCTTTTTGCTTCATTATTGTAGAATATCAAATATCGAAAGGAAGTGTAATTTTTCGCTATGAAGATATGCATAATCGGCACAAGTGGTCATTATGTATACGCTTTAAGGGGAATCAAAGCTGATAAAAGCTCAGAGGTTGTGGGAATATCACCTGGTTGCGAAGGTGAGAATATCGAAAAACTCATCTCACAGGTTTGTGAGCTCGGGTTTAAACCAAAGGTATACGATAACTTTAGGGAAATGCTCGCTGAATTAAAGCCTGACATTGCCGTCATTAATACTTTCTTTTACAAAAATTCACAAATTGCCATTGACGCGATGTACAGAGGGATAAATGTATACATTGAAAAACCCGTTGCCACGACTCTGCAAGATCTTAATAAGCTGATAGATGCATATCAAAAAACGAAGGTGAAGCTTTCAACGATGTTCGGAATAAGATACACTTCTCATTTTTGGACTGCCTATAACCTTGTCAAAGGCAACCAAATCGGCGAAGTAAGGCTTATCCACGCCCAAAAATCCTATAAGCTCGGCATAAGGCAGGATTTTTATAAAAGAAGGGAAACTTATGGAGGGACAATCCCATGGGTTGGCAGTCATGCTGTTGATTGGATTTATTGGTTTAGCGGTAAAAAATTTAAAAGCGTCTTTGCGACTCATTCTAAAATGTATAACAATCGACATGGCGACCTGGAGGTCTCAGCAACTTGCAGCTTCACCTTAGAAGATGAGGCCTTTGCCACAGTAAATATAGACTACTTGCGCCCTCAAAATGCGCCAACCCATGACGATGACAGAATTAGAATAGTCGGAACAAAAGGGATAGTCGAAGTCGTACACGGAAAGGTATTTATGCTAAATGAATCCGTAAATGGTTTGATTGAAGTCCCCCTTCAAGAAGGCCCTGTTACCTTTTATGATTTTATAAAAGAAGTAAGAGGAGAAGGGAACTGTTTGGTAAGCGCTGACGACGCATTTTATGTAACAAAGGCCTGTCTTTTGGCAAGGCAAGCGGCTGATGAAAACCGAATAATAGAATTTGAATAAAAATATTTGAGGAGGGGCTTTTAACCCCTCCAATTTTGGTTAATTAGATGTTATTTTTGTGGTTATTTTAAAAGTCTTTATCTCATACGGCCTAATCTCAAAAGTAAAGGTATTGCCTTGGAAATCTTGATCTTTTATCTCGTTTTCCATGAGATCGCATTCAACAACCCTTTCAAAAGGTTTAAAGAATGTAAACTTAACTTTTGTCCTGGCATTGTAGCACTCATACATCCTGACTATTACATCATCACTATCTTCTGCCTTCTTTACCACCTCTACCACCACATTGTTTTTGTCCACACCGAGCAACGAAAGCTCTGAAGGCAGTTTGCCTTGGTGGGGCATTTCTACCTTAGCGTACATGGGGCAATTGAGGTTGTAAGCCATGGACACCACATCAGCGGCCTTCCAATCCCCACTGTGAGGGTACAGCGAGTAGGTAAACTCGTGCAACTCCCTGTCCGCATCTTCATTGGGTTGGATTGCAGACTTGAGAAGCGTAATCCTCATCACCGAATCCTTAATGTCATGGCCGTACTTGCAGTCGTTTAACAAACTGACTCCATAGCCGCCCTCTGACAGGTCCACCCACCTATGAGCAGGAACTTCAAAGCGGGCATAATCCCAGCTCGTGTTCCAGTGAGTAGGCCTCTCTACGTTGCCGTACTGGATCTCATAGGTGGCCTTGTCAGCGTGTATATCTACAGGAAATGCCGCTTTGAGCAGGATCTGTTTTTCCTTCCAATCTATTTTGTTGGCAAAGTCTATCCTCGGTATGTCTTTATAAATGTAAATGATCTGCTCTATAACAGAATCCATGAATTTTCTCTTTATTTTAAGGGCGGCTCTAACCGGACCTTGTTCCACCACATCGATGCTCTCTACGCCATCAATCTCCCACATTTTTTCCTGATAGTATATATTTATATCCCACGCATCATAGTTATGGGGCTTATCTTCAAACGCCTGTAGCACATTCGCTCGATGATTGGCTTTTAGCACTTCCCTATCATTTATTTTATCGTATATAGATACGATATTGCCGCTATCATCCAGCCGAATATCAAAGAACCTGTTCTCTAGCTCAGCCTTACTTGCCTTAAGCTCGCCATTGCGTTCATTGGGAGCCTCAGCTTTTTTTAATGTGTAAACCTTATAACCTTTTGAAGGAACTCTCTCTGCAAAGAATATTACCTTATTGCCCTCTACTACCTGCGACGGCAAAAGCCTATCCCCGTCGTAAATTAAGGCACTATCCCAACCCTCAGGCAGCTCAAATTTAACTATGTCAGATCTTTCATAGCTTAGCTGATTAAACACCACCACAGAAATATCTTTAATGCCTATATTAGATGATATACTGCATATGGCTGTGTTCACTATATCCCTACCTATGGCATTGACCCTCTCATACTGCACCTTGGAGTCCTCATAAACCTCTTTTATTGAAGATCCTGGAAGTATATCGTGAAACTGGTTTAACAGCGTGACTTCCCAGCACTTGTTGATCTCTTCCTGAGGGTATTTTCCTCCAAGCAAAACGCTGTTCATGGCCGAAAACAGTTCAGCCTCAATATTTAAAAACTCTGTCTTCCTGTTGTATTTTTTATTCCGCGCCATGGAGGTATAAGTTCCCCTGTGGTACTCCAGGTACAACTCCCCTACCCACTTAGGAAGCTTTTTATTCCCCTTGACCTTTTTATCTAAATTCCTAAAAAAATCAAGAGCTTTGCCCATCTTGACTTTAGGACATCCCGGTATACCCTTTTCCAGTCTCCTGGCATTCTCCAGCATCTCCTTTGTAGGGCCACCGCCTCCATCTCCGTACCCAAAACAGTTCAAAACCTGATTGCTCAAATCCTTTTGCTGATATCTCTGCCAGCAACCCATTACCTGCGACGGGTTTATAAATCCGTTGTAGGTAGTAAACCAGCCTTCAGGTTTACCTTTGGAATAATCTCTGGTGGATACAAAATGGGTCAATACCTCTGTTCCGTCTATTCCCCTCCACATAAACGTGTCGTAGGGCATCTGGTTGTACTCATTCCAGCTTATCTTAGTGGTCATAAAATAGTCTATGCCGCTCTTTTTAAGTATCTGCGGAAGGGCCGCACTGTACCCAAACACATCCGGCAACCACAATATTTTGCTTTCAACGCCTAACTCTTTTTTAAAGAAACGGGTTCCAAATAAAATCTGCCTTACAAGGGATTCCCCTGATGTAAGGTTACAATCGGCCTCAAGCCACATCGCCCCTTCAGCTTCCCATCTGCCTTGTTTGACCATTTCCTTTATTTCTCTATACAGTTCTGGATGGTCTTCTTTGACAAATTTATATAACTGCGGTTGACTGGACATAAAAATGTACTCTGGGTACTGCTTCATAAGGTTTATTACCGTGGCAAAACTCCTTGCCGCTTTTTCCCTTGTCTGGGCTAATGTCCAAAGCCATGCTACGTCTATATGGGTATGACCCACGCATATCTCTACAACATCCTCGTTTCCGCAGTATTTACCGTAAAATTCCGTATCGAGATAATCGTTTGCCTCTTTTACAGAAGCAAAAAAGCTCTCACTAAAGGGCTTTCGCAGGTCTATTTTATTCACAGCCTCTGTCAAGTACTGGAGAATGCGAATCCTCCTGAGATCGTCTTCATCCAGCAATTTGGCTACATCCAGAGGAACTTTCATATTATAATACAATCTTTCTACTTCTCTCTCCAGCACGGCTATACTGCAATTCAGCTCAACCAAGCCCTCACCCATACCGGCATATGCATACAAATCTATGTTGTATACTTCTCCAACACTGGCATTTTCGCATAGCAACACTTCCCTGTGATTGACGTCCAATCCCTGGATCAACTTTTTGTTTATGTAAAGTAAAAACTGAGGATTTAAAGCATCCCAGCCACCTTCTCTGCCAGTAGACAGATTGTAAACTACTGTCTTGCCTCCAAATTTCTCCGGTATCTTTACGGCAGTTTTAAACCAAAAGTGCTTATCCCTTCCTCCCCACCTATCGCCTTTCAAAAAAGTATCCCAATCTGAACCATCGCTGTCCAGTAAATGATAATCCCCATAACCACAAGGCTTCACTTTGTAGGACTCTATGGGAATCTTTTCTGAGTAAATATACTCTTTTAATTCCCGTAAAATTCGCTCTATCCTTTCAACCTCAAAATACAATGCTTTCACCCCTCATCGATAAATATTATCATGTCACCAACTTCAATTATACAGCAATGGCATTACATAAAAATTCAAATATCGGACTTATTTTTAAGATTTTTAGACATTTTTAATGTTGTTTCTATACACCCCAGGTGGGTACCCTTCTTTCCTTTTAAAAAATTGATTAAAATAATACTCACTGGAAAAACCTAATACACTGGCAATTTCCTTAATGCTCAGCCTTGTATCCTTTAATAGACTTTTGGCTCTATCGAGTTTTATGCGGTCAATCAGGTCTTTAGTAGAGCCTCCTGTTTTCCTCCTCACTATCCTGCACACCTGTTTATGGCTCAGATGCATGTAATTCGCTACATCCACTGTGGTAATATTATTGGCTATATTATCCTCAATAAATTTCCTTATTATAGTAAACCTGTAGTCGTCTTCTTTCGCTTTAAGCGGTACATCGTACGTCGACTCATTGCCTTTACTTACAGCTCTTGCGGCCATGGCTATTATTATAGCAGCCAAGCATTTTATATTGTTGTAAAAACCTATTTTTTGATGGTATGCCTCTTCCAGCGCTCGATAAAAATACTCTATAGCATTGTATATATCCTTCACAGGCATACATCTGGCAGATGACAATGCATCAAGAATACCGCAGGCTTCCGAAAACCCTTCATTTAATTTTTTAAAATCGCAATTTATGCTGTATTCCACGTAATGACCATCGCCAACAGATCTCTGCTGGTGATACACGCCAGGCGCTGTTACATAAAACTCCCCAGCTTTAGCCACAAATCCTCCACTGTCTAATACCACTTCGCAGGCGCCTGATGAGACAAAGTGAAATTCAAAGCTGGAGTGGGTATGCCTACTGATATTCCACATTCCGTCTAAAATCATCACCCTAAACCATAAAATATCGACGACAATATTATCCATAGCGATCTGGATATCTAGCTCTGACAGCTTTTTTGATGCTTTGACAATATCCATAAGCATCCCCCTTAATTTAACATTATAACAAAAAACCGATTTAAGCAATTTATCTTTCAGCTTTGTCTAGAGAGCAGAACGATTTTATCAAAAGGAAAATGAAGATAAAAAGAACTGCTTTTTAAATTTCTTAGCTCCTGGCTTTTTTCCTTAGGCAATTCTACCTGAAATACCCACTCGCCGCACTTTACTAAAAAAGTCTCAGAGAAAATCCCTTTAATTACGTCCACAATGGCACACTCACAGGAGTTTTCCACGGGAGATGTAAAGATCTGCAGATGGTCATTTCTTATGCATACCATTACATCGCGGCTAATACATTCCTCTCTTTTGATTGCTCTTAACTGAAAAAAGTCCGTACTTATAACATAATAATACCTGGTTTCTTTTAATATTCGCGCTTTAAAAAAATTTTTATAGCCTGTTATCCTCGCTGCATTAATGCTAGTTGGGTATTCAAAAACTTCTCCTTTTTCTCCCGATTGAATCGTAGTACCTTCTGAAAAAACTACCACTTTATCACATAATCTATAAGCTTCATCTATATTGTGAGTCACCATAAGAACGGTGCCATTAAAGTTCTGCCTGATAGCCTGAAAAAATTCCTGCTGTACCAGGTTTCTAATGTGATTGTCCAAAGCTGAAAAAGGTTCATCTAAAAGAAGCACCCGGGGTTGTGTTATTAAAGTCCTTGCCAAGGCAACCCTCTGCTGTTGGCCACCAGAAAGCTGAAATGGATAATGTTTTTCATACCCACACAATTTCATCTTTTCTATCATACTATTAACCTTTTCCTTCCTTATTTTCTTTGGCAATTTATAGAGACCAAACTCAATATTTTGCTCTACGGTCAAATGAGGAAAAAGGGCATAATTTTGAAACATATATCCGATATTTCTCTCCCTGGGAGGTACATTTACTTTTTTGCAAGAGTCAAAAACAGGTTTGCCGTCTACAACAATCTCGCCTTCATCAGGTTTTATCAATCCTGCTATACACCGAAGCGTCAAACTTTTTCCGCTCCCTGATGGTCCTAAAACGCCTACAATACCTTTATTCGCCTTTAAAACGACTGACAAACTAAAAGATCCCATGATCTTCTTTAAAAATACTTCCAACATCTACTGTCTCCCCTTTATCGTTCTATTCTTTAAACCATTGAGCAAAAAAAGGAGAAACACTGCAGTCACTGTCATGATAATAACCAGTTTATTAGCAAGGTTTATATCTCCACCCTGTATAGCATCATAAACAGCAAGTGGCATCGTCCGCGTGTATCCAGGGATATCTCCTGATACCATAAGAGTAGTACCAAAATCCCCCAAAGCCCTTGCAAAAGCCATAATGATCGCTGTAGCAACCCCCCTCCACGCTATAGGAATAGCCACAGAGAAAAATATATTTATTTCACTTCTTCCTAACAACCTGGCCGCATCCAGTACGTCAGGATTTATTTCCGCAAAGGCCGATCTGGCATATCTGATTAGGAAAGGCACTGATACTATCATAGAGGCGATTACCGCACCAGCAGGTGTAAAAACCAGTATTATCCCAAAATTATTTTCAAGAAATTTACCTATAAGACTCTGCCGACCTATAAAGATCAACAAATAATACCCAAGGACAGTTGGTGGAAAAATCACCGGAAGAGTTGCAAGGGTATCAAAAGCATCGGCCAGCTGACTTTTTGACCTGCTCAAGCAATACGCTAGAGGAAGTCCCAGTATAATAGAAAAAAACGTGGCAATAGAAGCCACCTTTAATGATAAAAATAACGGGAATAGATCGATTCCTTGCATACTCTATTCCTCCCCAAACGCAAAGCCGTATTTCTTCAAAATACTTTTTCCTTCTCCACTCACTACATAACCCACAAACCTTTTCGCCAAGTCCTCCTCTTTTGCCCTTTTTATCACACCTATATATTGCTTCAAAGGTGTATAAAGGCTTTCATCTATAGGGTATAACTTAACTCTTTTACTGGCAATAGATACCGCAACTATACCTGCATCTGCATTCCCCGTTTCTACAAGGCTCAACGTATCTTCAACATTCTTTCCGTACACCAATTTGTCTTTTACTTTGTCCCATACCCCCGCTTTTTCTAGTGCTTGCTGTGCCGCAGCCCCATAAGGTGCATGTTCCGGATTTGCAATAGCAATCTTTTTTACTTCTTGATTTGTTAAATCATCCAGTTTTTCTACGCGTAAAGAGCCCTCAATCTTTGTCGCCAGGGCAATCCTACCCTGAGCATAGAGCTTCTTAGTACCATGAACCATTTTTCCTTTATCATCTAACTGGTCGATATATTTCAAATCAGCAGACGCAAACACGTCAAAAGGTGCACCGCTTTCAATTTGCTGCGCAAGCGTTCCAGAAGAACCTATAATCAATTGCACTTTACACCCATTTTTTTCTTCAAACCTTTCACCAATTTCTTTAAAAGCCATGCTTAAATCCGCTGCAGCAGCAACCCTTAATACCTTATTCTCTGTAGAGGGCTGCTCTTTACTATTATCGCTTGATTCAATTGATTTGACGCTGCAACCTCCAAATACGATCAAGAAGGCCATTAAACAAATAAGGCCAATGCGTTTTATATCCATTTAAACAGCTCCTTTTGATATCATCACCTTTTAGCCACAAAATCGTTAAAAAACGCTTCAATTGCGTCTTTAATGTACCCAGGCATAACCAATGGTAAAATACCTCTTTTCCTTAACCTATCCATCGAAGAAAAACCTATTCGGCTGACCATTACAGCATTGCAATCGCTTATAGCGCTTATTACCGTTTCCATCCGATCTTTACCATCGTCACCAAAACCACAGGCAGGTATGCAATCCCTTATCCCTACTACCTCATAATTACCGTCCTGGTAAATATCTATAATAAGAAAGTGTCTGGCATGACCAAAATGTTCATTTACCATTTTGCCATCACTGGTAGCCACAGCTATCCTATGCACCATAGATTTCCCCCTTTTATTCAAGAAGACCTGACGCGTCAGCCCTGCATTGACGGCAATGGTACATTTGCTGAATGATAGACGAGCTCTCTTTCCTCATTTTGTCCAGTTGTTGACAATCCGGAGGCAAAATATTAGAAAAATCCCCCTGGGGAATAAGAGGCATTATATTCATTAATACCACCCCTAATTTTTTAACTGTTTTTGCTATATCGTGAACGTGATCTGTATTTACGCCGGGTATAGCAACGGTATTTATTTTAACTAAAAGTCCGTTATCTACCGCCGCTTTTATTCCCTCTAACTGCTTTTCTATCAGCAATTGAGCAGCTTGGTAACCGCGATACGTCTTGCCCTCGTACGCAACGTATTCGTATATCTTTTCTCCTATATAAGGATCTACAGCATTAATGGTTACTGTCAGGGTGCTAACGCCACAATCCACTAAATTATAAATAGTATCGTATAGCAGCAAACCGTTGGTACTTAAACATAATATCATATCAGGAAACTCTTTTTTTATCAAGCGCAACATTTCAAAGGTTTCATAGTTATACAGCGGGTCCCCCGGACCTGCAATTCCCGTCACCGATATCCTCGGTTCTCTTTTTAATACATCAGACAAATAAGCCAATGCCTCATCGGGCGACATAACCTTCGCCGCGAGACCAGGGCGATTTTCGTTAGCACAATGAGTTTTCCTATCGCAATACTTACATTTTATATTACAGCGTGGAGCCACAGGAAGATGAACCCTACCATGGGTTTTTACTGTTCCCGGGTTAAAACACGGATGTCCAAAATCTCTATTCATACTACCACCCACCTTTCAAGCAGTGTAAAATTGTTTGTAAAGAGATTCTCTGTAATTCCTGTGTTTGCGCTCCAGAAGAGTATTGGTTATCCTATCCAGAAACATCATCGTACCCCTATACCCTACCGACAGTATTCTTTGACCGCCTACCCTATCGTGAATGGGATAACCGTATCTTACCAGAGGTATTCCCTCGCGCTCGGTCAGATACCTGCCGTCGGAATGCCCTATTGCTATATTAACTCCCATTTCCCTGCATTTTTGCCTTATGGTAGTAAAATCTGTTTCACTTAAAATAGTTACATCATAAGGCGATTCATAAAGAATATTTTTTAAGAGATTAAGCAATACGTTATTTTTACTACCCGTAGCAACCACTGCTGGATATACACCATTTTCCATGCACAACTTTGAAACGGCGTACACGTTTTCAGGCTCTCCTATAATAGCGCAGCGCCCCTCGGAATTATACTTATGGGAATCTATCATGCAATCTATGAGTCTTCCTCTCTCTTTTTTTAAATCCTCTGGAATTTCATTCCCTGTAATCATTTTTAATGTATTTAAAAATAAATCTGTATTATCTATTCCTATAGGAATAGGAATATTATACAGAGGTATGCCAAAATCCTTCTGCAGATACTTGCCAGGAGATATTTTGTCATCTACGGTTACACCCATTTGTACGGTAGCTACACTTTCAGTCATAGAACATATATCCAGAATTTTAGTACCGCCATCAGGTATTTTTTTATAAGGTCTACTAAAAGGGCTATCAAGGGTATCAGAATAGTCGGGAAAAAGTATATAATCAGCACCCATAGTATCCAATAATCTCTTTATTTCCCTTATATCAGCAGGACTTATATGGGGTATAATTACGTTTATTCTAGGTTTTTCAGGCTTTTTCCTGTACTTTAAAGCACTACCCTGCTTTATCATTTCCTCGATAATTCGCCTTGCCGTCATAAAATAGCCTTCACTGTGGGTTCCACCATACCCTGGAGTAGGAACCGTAATTATAAATACATCATCCAATCCCCTCTCTTCACGGTACGAAGATACAATCCTATCTATGTCTTCACCTATAGTTTCAGTAAGGCAAGTAGTAAGTACGCCAATCACCGTAGGTACGTATACCTTCATCACGTTATCCAGCGCTTTTTTTAAATTCTTTTCACCGCCATATATGGTTTCTTTTTCGTTTAACGACGATGAGGCCACATCGACAGGTTCATTGAAATGCTCAGAAATATGCCGTCGCATGTAAGTGCAGCAGCCCTGGGAGCCGTGGATTATAACCATGGATTTCTCTACGCCTTTAAAAGGTATAATCCCTCCCATGGGCATACACATGTTACAGGGATTTTCGTTTAATTGCCTGGCATAAGTATATTCACTGATCACAATATTATCCTCCTCCCGCCTTACAATTTAGTGTGTTTCCACACCGGCGAACACACCGTGGAATAAACCTCTTTGGCAAAATTAACCGCACCTACATACCCACTCAAGGGGTGTTTTCTATCGTGGTTGTGATCTACAAAGGCGATACCTAATTTATAAGCCAGAGGCCTTTCTTTTACGCCGCCCACTAGCACATCAGCCCCTTTTTTCAGTATAAATTTCTCTAACTCATCAGGGGTGGCGTCGTCAACTATTATCGTGCCTTCATCTGCTATCTCACTTATGACCTCGTATTCCTCTTTTCGGCCGGTCTGGGTTCCAACCATCACCACATTCATGCCCAGTTCCCTGAATTGTTTGATCAAAGAAATAGCTTTAAACCCACCGCCCACATAAATAGCAGCTCTTTTTCCTTTAAGCCTTTCCCTGTAGAAGCCTATCGTGCCAGCTATCTTTGATGTTTCTTCTCTTATCAATGCCTCCGCTTTCTCTATTGCATCACCGCCCCATATCCTAGCAATAGCCCTTAATGATTCAGACGTGTCTTCTATTCCCAAAAAAGAAACTTTAATAAAAGGTATGCCGTACAATTCCTTCATGCGCTGGGCCAAATATACCATAGAGCCGGTGCACTGAACAATGTTTAGAGAAGCATAAGGGGATTTCAACAGGCTATCACATGTAGAATCACCGGTAAATACCGTATTTACATTAATTCCTATTCTTTTTAAGTAGCTCTTAATTATCCACGCCTCTGCAGCCAGGTTAAAATCTCCTAGATAATTTATACTCCTTTCCTTTTTGACCTGATTCTTATTTTCAGGCTCAATTAACCTAAGAAGGGCATCACAGGCAGCTCTGTATCCCATAGCCTTATTGCCTGAAAAACCACTAGACTGCACAGGTATGACTTTGATGCCGTATTTCTTTGAAGCCGCTTTACATACAGCCTCTACGTCATCTCCTATTACCCCCACGATACACGTGCAGTAGACAAATATGAGCTTTGGATTATACCTCTCAACCAATTCATCGATGGCGAGAGAAAGTTTTTTCTCGCCACCGAATATGACATCGTGCTCCTTTAAATCCGTAGAGAAACTAAAACGATACAGCTCACTACCGCTGCTTAAACTTCCCCTTATGTCCCAGGTATAGCTGGCACACCCTATGGGTCCGTGTATAAGGTGTATGGCATCGGTAATGGGATTTAAGACGACCCTGGCTCCTGTAAAAACACACGCTCTCTGGCTTACACTGCCGGCAACGCTGTAGGTGTCACACTTTATGGCGCTCTTACGCCTGCCCTTTTTAGTTATAAATTCTCTCCTTTCCACTATCGGTATTTCTTCAATATTCAATGCATCCATATACTTCACTCCTATAATATCAGCTCAAAGTAACTGTCATAGGCGTCTCTATCCACTCTATCAAGCAACGTATTTCCTATCCTTTCTACTAACCTGGCCGCTCCCATATATCCTACTATCGGGAAAAAGTGAAGATTAGCTCTATCAAATATGGGAAATCCTATCCTTATAAAGGGTATATCCTCTGCTCTGGCAATATATTTCCCGTAAGTATTTCCCATCAGAAGATCCACTGGTCTATTCTTTATTTTCTGATGTAACAAGAACAGATCTCCTATAATAGCCTCGCAATCCGGAGCTATTTTATTTACTTCAGATATAAATTGTTTATCAGGGGTCCCTGTAAGGGCAAATACAGGTTCCATTCCCATGTCCGCCAACAGCCCCACAATCCCTACTACCACATCGGGATCTCCAAAGACCGCAACTTTTTTACCGTGGAAGTGGGGATGGGCATCTGTCATCATGTCCACAAGTCGCCCTCTCTCGTCCTCTAGCTCCTGAGGTATCGGAACTCCCATTAAATCACTCACAGTCATAACAAATTTGTCAGTATTGGTAATTCCAATAGGAGTAGGACCTATTACCGCAGGAACACCAAAGCGGCTTTTTAAAACCATAGCACCCGATCCTCCAGCACACCTACCCAAAGCGATGGTAGCAACTGAATTAGCAATGTCTTCTAAATCAGGTATAGTAGTGCCCCCTGGAGGATAAATGCCACCTGAACCGGGTTTTAATGGGGCGTCAAAGACGTCGGTGGTGTCAGGAAATACGATATAACTGACTCCCATCATATTTAAAATTCTCTTTATTTCCCTAATGTCGCCGGGTTCTATAAATCCCGGTATTATATTCAACTTACCATTTGGCGTTCTTTTCTTAGGAAAAGTCTCTGCAATAGACTTTACCACGTTATCGTAACCGGTTATATGTGAACCTACATAGCTGGGCGTATTGGATATTATGACCTTTATCTTGGGATCAAAGAATTCTTCTCCTTTGATTTCTTCCATAAAGCTGTAAACATCATCACCTATGGTTTCTGCCGAACAGGTGGTACTTATAGCTATTACATCAGGATGATAAAGTTTTATTACATTTTCTACAGCTTCTCTCAAGTTTTCTCTACCACCAAACACAACTGAATCCTCAGTAAAAGAACTGGTAGCTGCTATAGAAGGCTCACGGTAATGCCTGGCTAATGCCATGCGTAAGTAAGATGAACAACCTTGAGAGCCGTGGGTCAGCGGCATACAATTGTGTATACCTTTTGCTGCCAAAACGGCCCCAATAGGCTGGCATATCTTAGCAGGATTTATGGTCAGTGCTTTCCTCTCTACAATCTCCTTAGGCGTATAATCAAGCATTTTTTTCCTCCTTCCATGGTGGCGTAATAAAACTCCATGTAGGGCTGTTAACTGCCATGTCTACATCGCGGGCAAATTTTATAAAGCCATTAAAACCTGTATAAGGACCGCTGTAATCATAGGAATGCATCTGACGAGAAGGAATATGCATTTTTTGAAAAACATACTTGTCTTTTATCCCTGAACAGAAAAGATCTATTCCCAGTTCTTTGACCAGATATTCGCACTCGAAGTGATTATAATCGTCTACCATTATTTCCCCATCTTTCATATGGGGTCTCAATCCTTCGTAATCCATCAAACGAGGTATTTCTTCTTTCTTCATCTGAATGTACTCATCGTCGTAAGCCGAAACCACATTAGGATCTCTTTCGTAATGGATGTCCTCCAGTATCTTTGAACGGCCTGTGTGCACTATCTCAGGTATTATCTTTCTTCCCTCGTAGTCATCTCTATGAGCAAACTCGTAACCTGCCACCACTACTTCCATACCCAATCGTTCAAACATGTTTTTAAAGTGATGGGTCCTGGAACCGCCGACTAAAAGCATTACTCTTTTACCCTGCAGCCTTTCCCTGTAATAATCTATGATAGGTATAATTCGCTCCAGTTCCCTGGCTATAACCTCCTCTGTCCTCCTTTTAAGTCCAGGATCATCAAAGAAATTGGCTATATCCCTGAGACTTTGTATAAGGTCGTCTATGCCTATATAGTTTACTTTCATCCACGGTACACCAAATTTTTCTTCCATCATCCTGTTGGTGTAATTTATAGATCTATGACATAGAAGAATACTTAACTTGGCCCTATGGGATTTAGCAATATCGTGAAAAGAAGCATCACCAGTAAAAGAGCTTACTATACGGTATCCAATGTCTTCCAGAAGCCTCTTTATCTCCCAGTAATCTCCGCCTATATTGTATTCGCCGAATACATTGATATCAAAGGGCCCGGGATTTTCCAACTCCTCCGTACCTATAAGGTGCTCCATAAGCGCATTAGAAGCAAGATGGTGTCCTGCCGATTGGCTTACGCCCCTATAACCTTCGCATCTCACAGGTATAACCTTTATACCCAGGTCCTGCTCAACTTTTTTAGCCACCATTTCAATATCATCGCCTATCAAACCTACAGGGCATGTAGCGTATATTCCTACACATTCGGGCTTAAATATAGCGTAAGCTTCTCGTATAGCCTGAGCTAATTTTTTTTCGCCCCCAAAAACTATATCCGTTTCCTGCATATCCGTTGTAAGGCAATAATTTATAAAGTTTTTTTGCCCTTCTTCAGCTTTAGCTAGATTGCGCCTTGTCAACCACGTATAATAGGCACAACCTACAGGACCGTGGGTTATGTGAAGCACGTCTTTTACAGGGCCAAACACAACCCCTTTACAGCCTGCATAAGCGCAACCGCGATTGGTTAAAACGCCAGGAATCGCCCTATCGTTGGCCTCGATTCTCTGTTTTTCCTTACTCTGATCAATTACTACTACGTGCCTTTTTCTAACTTCCTTTGTCTTATTAGGAAACTTGGTAAACATCTGGTCCACAATTTTCTGGCACTCTTCAATGCTCACCCGTTTCTTTGCCGTCGTATTAAAAGACATCATAGTGCCTCCTTTCCTCGTTCTGCTGTTCTGATCCTTACGGCATCATCTATAGGACATACAAATATCTTGCCGTCTCCTATATTACCCGTCCTGTTTATCCTCATAAGCACAGCTACCACCGCTGGTACAAATTCATCCTCTACCACTATGGAGATCATCCGCTTGGGGATAAACTTCATTTTTTTGTCTTTAATCTCTTCTTCGGTATACTGAGGAGGATATGGAATCTGCAGGCCCTTTTGCTTGCCCCGTCCAAGTACTCTGTATGCCACAAACGACGGAAATCCTGTGGCAGCAAGGGCCTCTTTTGTATCTTCCATCTTGTTCATCCTTATGATAGCGATAATTTCTTTCATTTAAAGCCTCCTTTCTCCCGTCCTTATGGTATAAGCTTCGTCTATAGGCGATATAAAAATTTTGCCATCGCCGATGTTGCCGGTGTATGAACTCCCCTGAATGACTTTAACGGCCTTTTCCAGTTGCTCATCCTCCACCACTATCATAAGCATTGCCTTAGGAAGGCTATCGTACACTATTTCACCTACTTTTATTCCCTTTTGTTTACCACGGCCAAAAACATCAATTCTGGTAAGAGCCGGAAAACCAGCTGCATCCAGTGCTTCCGCTACAGCATCTACTTTTTCTGGCCTTATAATGGCCCTTATCATCTTCATTCCACAATCCCCCATTCCATCATCATGTTTTCCAGCTCGTCAAAGCCCATAGGCTCAGGTATGCAGAACTTGGTGTTTTCGTCGATTTTCTTCGCCAGCTCAAAATACGCCTTAGCCTGTTCAGAATCCGGTGCATACTGTATAACCGTCTGCTTGCGGATCTCCGCCTGCTGAACTATGTTATCTCTGGGGATAAACCCAATAAGCTGGCTTCCTATTCTCTCTGCAAAAGCGTTGAGGAGTTCTTCTTCACGGCAAACCTTACGGGAATTGCATATAATTCCACCTAACCTGGTACCACCCGTTTCGGCAAACTTGCGTATACCCTTGCATATGTTGTTGGCAGCAAATAGCGCCATCATCTCTCCTGAGGCTACTATATAAATTTCCTGAGCTTTTCCCTCGCGGATAGGCATAGCAAAACCGCCGCACATAACGTCGCCCAAAACGTCGTAAAACACATAATCCAAATCGTCGGTGTAAGCACCTAAATTCTCCAGAAGCCCTATAGATGTTATAATGCCACGACCTGCACAACCTACCCCAGGTTCAGGTCCTCCCGATTCCACACACTTTATGCCGTTAAACCCTATTTCAATTATGTCATCCAGTTTTACATCACCTGTTTCCCTTAAGGTATCCAGCACGGAATGTTGTCTCTTACCGCCGATAAGCATCCTGGTGGAATCAGCTTTGGGGTCACAACCTATTTGCATAACTTTTTTACCCATAACAGATAATGCTGCAGTAAGGTTCTGGGTGGTAGTGGATTTCCCTATACCACCTTTTCCGTAAATAGCAATCTGCCTCACTTTTACCATCCTTTCTACCTTGATAATTTTAAATTTACCGATAGATGCAGTATTACAAACAAAAATGCTCCCGATACAGGTATCTTCAACCTGTAATCGAGAGCATCTCCGCTCCCCAATGCGACACTACATTAGCTTAAAAGGCGCTTTTCACACCCACCGTGAAAAGCGCCTTTGCATTTCCTTTTTTACTGCATCGCATCGGTTGTTTTACTTGAATCTAATTATATAAGCAATTTGATGATCTGTCAATAGGTTTTAGAAAATTTTTTATAATGAATTTTTGCGATTATAAAATTTCATCTTACACAGCTTTTGTTTATTATGCTATATATAATGCTTTTCTACTACATATATGTGTACAAAGTGAGCATCCGTCACATTTGTTTTTATCTATAATGAGGCCCCTATCAGGATTTAGTGTAAGTGCGTTGTAACCGGCATCGCGGCAAACTTTGACGCATTCTCCACAGTTTATACACCAATCTTTCTTAATTTCTACTGTTTTAGTTTCGACCTTTAGCATAGAATAATCCGTAACACGCTCTATAGACCGACCAATCAATTTTTTAAGAGAATCGACCTCTTTCCTCATCAAATAATTCTCCAAACCTTTAATTAAACCATGTATGATGCTAAAGCCTTTTATCATAACGGCAGTACATAGCTGTACACATGAGGCTCCCAGTAGCATGTACTCCAGCGCGTGCTCCCATGAAGTTATCCCACCAATACCCGATATCGGTAGATCTGTATACTTGGCCAGCTGAGCCACCGTTCTCAAACCTATAGGTTTTACCGCCAAACCTGAATATCCTCCATAGGTAGAATACCCGTTTACAGACGGCAAAGGCTCCAGCGTATCCAGATCCACACCTATCAGATATTGTACAGTGTTTATCGCTGCAAGGCCATCAGCCCCACCGTTCTTTGCGGCCTTTGCGATCGCCGTTATGTCAGTGACATTAGGAGTAAGTTTTACGATAACGGGGACATTCACTGCTTCTTTAACCCATCGCGTTATTTCCTCCGTCAGTTGCGCATCCTGGCCTATAGCAGCCCCTACCCCTTTTTCCGGCATTCCGTGGGGACATGAGAAATTAAGTTCTACAGCATCAATCCCTGCTTCTTCCACTTTAGAGGCCAATTCTTGCCAGCTTTTCTTTTCAACCTCAGCCATTATACTGGCAATTAAAACTCGGTCAGGGTATTCTCTCTTGATCTCTTTTATTTCCTCAAGCCATACACTAAGAGATCGTTTTGTCACCAACTCTATATTCTGAAAACCAACTATCTCTCCATGACCCGTTTTAATCACAGAAAAGCGCGGTTTAACATACTCTATGTCCATGTCATCGGGTTTTAGTGTCTTTAATACCGCTCCACCCCATCCCATTTTAAATGCCCTTTTTATCATTGAACCGTAAGCTGTAGGTGGTCCTGATGCCAGCACAAAGGGATTGGGAAACTTTAATCCACAGAATTCCATTGTTATGTCGACTTTAGAATTCTCTATGTTATTTAATGGCATATCCTGAAATCACCTCACTTCAATTGCCTCAACCTGCAATTTTGTAGGCTATAGCGGCATTCCCTGCCACAGATTTAACCAGGTTATCTATACTTACTCTGTCATAAGGCGTATGGGCGTATTTTTCTTCCATAGGTGAATAACCGATTGTCGGTATGCCCAGCACCCCTGTCACATAACTAGCGTCAGTACCAAAATCCCATTTGCCAAAACCCGGATTCTGTCCAATTTCTTTTAACGCTTGAACCGCTTCGATAACAAAAGGATGGTCTTTTTCTACTATCCATGGATCCATCTTCTTTTCACATTCTTCTGAGTACCCTTTATAGGAAGTTTCCACTACCTTTCTAATCTTCACTTCAGCGTTGAAACTCGGATTGGACTTTTTTATCTTATCTAAAATCTCCTGTATCTGCTCTACGGCCATCTCCGCAGTCTCCCCTGGTATGAGTCTCCTATCCAGCGAAACAGTGCATATATCAGGAATTATAGACAGTCGGCCGGGGCTACAGCTTATTATAGTCAATGCCAGAGTAGACTTGCCGAGAAAAGGATGTTCAGGCAACGTTTCAGCCAGTTTCTTAACCTCCTCTATGACGGGCATCATAAGGTACACGGCGTTTATACCTCTCCACGGTGCACTACCGTGGCTGGTGCGCCCTTTTGTAGTAACTTCCAGTTCCACCCTGCCGCGGTGTCCTAAAAACAGGTTCATGGACGTAGCTTCAGAGGTTATCATAAGGTCAAACTTTATACCTTTTTGTGGGAAAGTCCTATCGCACAGGTATTTCATGCCAAACATCTCCGCAGGCTCTTCTTGGACAACGCCGGTGTATATGAAGTCGCCCTTTAATTTTATGCCTGCTTTTTTCAAAAGCGCACCTGCGTAAATCTGAGATGCCATACCTCCTTTTACGTCACTGGCAGCCCTGCCGTGAATGTAACCATCGGCTATAACTCCCCCGTAGGGAGGATATTGCCAGTTGCTTTCATCCCCTGGATCCACATGATCCATGTGGGAATTATACATGATATTAGGTCCACCTCCTGAACCTTTTATTATACCCACTACATTTCCTATATCGTCTATAAACACCTCATCATAACCCAACTCCCTCATCTTATCGACGCAAATCTTTGCCAATTCCTCTTCGCTGCCACTGGTACTGGGCGTCTGAATGAGCTTTTGAGCAAATGCAATGACATCATCTTTCATTTTTTCCGTATAATCCATAATCCTGTCGTACATAATATCTCCTCCTTAAATGATATTTTTATATTTACAGCAAAATTGGCGACTGACGCCTTATAAATTTTCCTGCACCTTTTTGACCTACAAAGTGATTTTCTTCCACGATAACTTTTCCCCTTAAAATGGTCATAACAGGATATCCAGTCATCTCAAAACCTTCGTACGGGGTATAATCCACATTTTCATGAAGCTCACTTTTTTCTACCCTCTTCTTCACATTAGGATCAAACAAGACCATATCAGCATCGCTTCCCACAGCTATGGTGCCTTTTGAGGGGTATAGTCCGAAAATCTTAGCTGGATTGGTAGCTGTAACCTCTACAAATCGCTGAAGGCTTAATTTCCCCGTGCCAACTCCATTAGTGTATAAAAGTGCCATCCTCGCTTCAATTCCTGGGGCACCATTGGGTATTTTGTTAAAAGATTCCCGCCCCAGTTCTTTTTGTCCTTTTAAAAAGAACGGGCAATGGTCAGTTGACACCACCTGTATATCTCCTCGAGCGATACCGTCCCACAAGGGCTCTAAATTGTCTTTTGACCTTAAAGGCGGTGACATGACGTATTTTGCTCCCATGAAATCAGACTCCTCATATCTCTCCTCGGATAGCAGCAGATATTGCGGGCAGGTTTCCGCCATAACCGGCAATCCCTGGGCTCTTGCCCTTGCAAGTTCTATCAGAGACTCTTTGCAGCTTAAATGCACTATATAAAGTGGAGCATCTGCAAGGCTCGCTATTTTTATAGCGCGGCTTACAGCTTCTGCTTCTGCCACCGTCGGTCGACTTAGCGCATGGTATTTTGGCTCTACCTTGCCTTCTTTAAGAAATTTTTTTACAAGGTAGTTGATTATATAGTAATTTTCAGCGTGAACGCATATCAATCCACCATTTTCTTTTGCCATAATCAAGGCCTTTAACAACACATCATCATTTACCCTCAAACCATCATAGGTCATGAAAAGCTTGAAGCTGGAATAGCCATTTTTTATAGCCTTAGGCATCTCATTTAATATATCCTCATTCATATCGGTAATAGCTATATGAAACCCATAATCGATAACCGCTTTGCCATCAGCCTTTTTATGCCACGTTTCTGCGGTTTGCTCC
This sequence comes from Caldanaerobius polysaccharolyticus DSM 13641, assembly GCF_000427425.1. Classification (NCBI taxonomy): domain Bacteria; kingdom Bacillati; phylum Bacillota; class Clostridia; order Thermoanaerobacterales; family Thermoanaerobacteraceae; genus Caldanaerobius; species Caldanaerobius polysaccharolyticus. The sequence goes on from NZ_KE386494.1 coordinate 484,353, forward strand.
AACGACTGGCCTTTTGCTTGCACGGCAAAATCAATTATAGTGGTAGTACCACCGCAGGCAGCTGCGATGGTACCCGTGGTAAAATCATCACTGGAGACAGTGCCCCCGAAGGGCATCTCCAGATGGGTATGAACATCAATCCCGCCGGGAAACACATATTTGCCCTCAGCATCGATCGTATCTGCGCCATCATCTTTTAAATTATTACCCAATGCCACAATAACCCCGTTTTTCACACCCACATCCGCTTTGAATACATCGGATGCTGTTACAATCGTGCCGTTCTTTATAATCATGTCGTACATTTTCATCTTTGCACCTCCAAATTTTTAAATTCAATCGTTAGATGTTTCCGCTGTAGTATACGAACCAACATCTAATGAATACTTCATCAACACGTAGTAGAGTATACTTGAAGCAAAAAATCCTACAAACCATGCATAATTGTATAGTACAGCTAGCGACGGCACCACCTTGCCTATAAGGCCCAATACGATGCCGAACACCAATGAGCCGACTGCTTTCCAGTTATAGCCATTTGAGAAGCTATACCTGCCATTTAACCTGTAAAGGTCATGAACAGCCAGATCACACTTTCTTACGAGGTAGTAATCGGTTATAAGTATGCCTGCGATAGGGCCTAAAAAGGCCGAATATCCTACCAGCCAGTTGTTGATATAAGTACTGTAGTCAGCTAGTAATTTCCACGGCATCATTATAATGCCGATAATTCCTGTTATAGTAGCACCCCTTTTAAAATCCACCCATTTAGGAAATAAATTTGTAAAATCATAAGCCGGTGATACGACGTTCGCAGCGATGTTTGTGGTAAGCGTAACAATGCTAACTACAATTACACCGATTATCGCAACGAGAGGGTTATTAAACTTAGATATCAGTACCACCGGATCCCATATGGCCTCGCCAAAAACGATCATGGTTGCTGACGCCGTAAACATCCCTACCAGCGAGAAAAAGACCATTGAAGCAGGAAGACCTATGGACTGCCCTACAATTTGTTCTCTTTGATTTTTAGAAAATCGTGTAAAGTCAGGTATGTTCAATGACAATGTAGCCCAAAAACCTATTACGCCAGTTAATGAAGGAATAAAAAACGCGAAAAACTCACCGAAAGTCTTGAACTTGCTGGGCTGCGCCACTATGGGGCCAAGTCCATGAGCCGAGTATATCGCCCAGCCCAGTAACACTAAAGAAGATACGATCAGTATAGGTGAAGAAATTCCCTCGAACTTTTTTACCATTTCCATTCCATGCCAGACGATCCACATATTCATAAACCAGAATATCGCAAAACTGATCCAGATACCTAACGAAAAGTCAGACCAGCCAGGAATTATTTTAATTATCAGAGAATTTATAGCCTCCCCGCCAATCCAAGTCTGAATCCCAAACCAACCGCAGGCTACAATAGCCCTCATAATCGCAGGGATATTGGCGCCCCGGACCCCAAAAGACGAACGAGCAAAGACAGGAAAATTGATACCGTATTTAGTGCCCGGATGTCCATTGAGAATCATAGGGATAAGCACGATTAGATTACCCAGAAAAATCGTAAATATAGCTTGCTTCCAGTTCATGCCACCTGCTATCAAACCCGCTGCCATCATGTATGTGGGAATGCATATGCTCATTCCCAACCATAAAGCCATGTAATTATAGGATGTCCACGTCCTCTCTTTTTCATCAGTTGGAGCCAGATCCTTATTGTAGAGCTCTCTGTCACACATTTCCGCCTTAAATTCCATTTCAAAAAACCTCCTTTCAATAATAAAACGGCGCTAATATGAGGATAAACCTCAAAATCAGCGCCATCGCTACCCAGAACCACATGGTTCTCTTCCCTTTATCAAATATATTTATTGTCTTCGTACAAATAGCAGCAACGTTTTACTTCTTTTTTCTCAAGTCTGTTGAACTCTTAAAATGGCTTTATCTACATAATCCAGTACTTCATCAAGGATCGCTAATGCTTCCTTAAGTTCTTTTTCCTTTATAATAAGCGGTGGTGCTACTATAATCATGTTTTCATGAGAATAAGTAGCAAAACCTTTCTGCTTTAACATACCCACTATACCTGGCATGATCTTATCAGGATCCTTACCATAAGGAACCAGAGGCTCTTTTGTGGCTTTATCCTTAACCAGCTCTACCGCTGAAAGTAATCCAATATACCTTACATCACCCACACAGGGGTGTTTTTCTTTTAAAGCTTCTAGTTGCTCACCTAGAACCTTGCCCACGGTTTTAACATTTTGAAGTATTCCTTCTTCTTCGTAAACATCTAATGTAGCACAGCCTGCTGCACAACCTAAAGGGTGTCCACTATAAGTTAAACCACATTGAAGTATATGATCATCGAAATACTCCGCTATCTTTTTATCTACAATCACTCCTCCTAAAGGAGCATAACCACAAGTTATTCCCTTAGCAAAAGTAATCATATCAGGCTTTACATTCCAATTATTGATTGCAAAATATTTACCTGTCCTTCCCCAACCCACCATTACCTCGTCGCAGATCATCATTATTCCAAACTCATCACAAATTTTTCTTACACCTTCTAAATAACCCTTAGGCGGTATTATTACTCCATTGCTTCCCGTTACCGTTTCCAGCACTATTGCTGCAATGCTGCTTGGATCTTCGTAAATTATCTGTTCTCTCAATTTATCTACATAGTACCTGGACGCCTCTTCTTCGCTAGAAAAATCAATTCCAGATCTATAAAGATATGGATCAAAAAACTTTACATAACCCACCAACCCCGGCTCACAAGCAAATCTCCTTGGCTCTCCAGTGATATTTCCCGCTCCCATGGTCGAACCATGATAGGATCTGTACCTCGAAAATACCTTATACCTTCCAGTATACATCCTGGCCATCTTTACAGCATTTTCATTTGCATCTGCGCCACCAAGGGTAAAAAATACTTTTCCCATATTATCTGGTGCTATTTCTACTATTCTCCTGGCGAGTTCAGACCTTACATCTACGGCGTAACTTGGGGCTATATAAGCTAATCTTTCTGCTTGAGTTTTTATGGCCTCAATAACTTTTTTGTTTCCATGGCCTATATTGGAATTTACGAGCTGTGAAGACATATCAAAATACCTTTTGCCATCGGCATCCCAGAAATATATCCCCTCTGCCTTAGTTATCACCAATGGATCCAGATTTCCATTGGCTGACCAGGAATGAAGATTGTATTTCCTGTCATAATCCTTAATTTGTTCCTTTGTCAATTCATAAGCTCTCATAATTTCAGCCCTCCTATTATAAAAAATGGCGCTAATTTGAGAGAAAACCTCAAAACTAGCGCCATCGCTATATCGAACTACGCTGTTCTCTATGCTTTTCTAATTTTGTTTCAATTATAGCATTATATCTTCATATTGTCTTCCTACAAAAAGTATTAATATTTCTTTCTTTTTTCCTCTAATTCGCCGAATCCAAAAACTTGCCTATCATCAGCGCTACCTTTAAATTAAACCTATTGTCACCATCGGAAAGATCTATTTTAAGTATATCCTGAATTCTCTGCAACCTGTAATTTAGCGTACTCCTGTGTATAAACAACTCCCCTGCGGTCTTAACCATATTGCCATTCTCCCGCAAAAACGCCTCCAGCGTGTTTAACAATTCTGTTCCGTTTGCTTCGTCATAATCCCTTAGCGGCCCCAGTATATCATCATAAAACGCCTTTAATTCCCCATGGTCCTGTACTTCAAAGAGCAATCTAAACAAACCCATTTCATTGTAATGGGAAAACGCATCTTTGCCCATTACTCTATTCACAAATTTTATAGCCCTTTCAGCTTCCTTCAAACTTTTGCCCATTTCTTTTAAATCTCTATAGCATCTACCTATACCTACACTGACAGTTAAAGGAGCTAACTCGTGCGCTACACACTGCCTTATATCTTCTGCAACATTTTTTATCATATATTTATCTTTCGAGCTTTTACATGGCCACATAAATATAACAGAATCCCGCATTAACATAGAAAGAACCTTTTTACCGTATTTTTCAAAAATGTTAAGTATTATTTGATGAAGATGTGATTTTATCTCTACGATATTTTTTTCGTCTCTTATATTTTCCCTTTTTAAATATTCTCCAAACCCGTCTATATCCACAACGCAGACACAATGGGGACAATTGAGATTATAACCGTAATACTCCGCCTCTTTTAATATAACCTCTGTAGATTTAAAATTGCCAAACAATATATTATTTAGCAGTTCACTTACAGACTTTTCCTCTGCCTGTTTTTTTATAATATAATTACAGATAGACTGGGTTACATCCACCAATTTTATTTCCCATGGGAGCTCGAAAACCGGGAAATCGAGAGAATCTGCAAGATCTTTTACTTCATGGGGTATATGGCTTATATACGGTCCTACATTGATAACCAGCCCTGCCAGGTTTTTTTCACTTATATCCTTTATCAACTGTAACCACGACCATACGTCTTCTCTTATGCTCATCCCCGTAGTAAACAGCAATTCCCCTCCATGAACCCATTGGGTAATTTTCGGCACATCGGATACATGTACCCACCTTAAAATCCTATCCAGTCCACCCATTCCCGCGACAATTTTCATATCCTTTAAAGCTGGCAACGCTAGTATATCCCTGCATCTAACACTCATAATATTTGCCCCCTACAAAAACAGAAACCAAAAACCCCACCGTTTTAAAGCCTTGATCAGATCTCCATCAAACTGCTCTTATAAATCTTAAATAAATCCTCCTGTGTAACAACTTTTTTATTGTTAGCGATATTGGGAGCTTTTATGGCAATTGATGCGTAATGAGCCATCTCGCTCTCAGATATATCCGGTCTTTTGTCAACCCTTTGGAGAAGGCCACTTACAATGCTCCGCAATCCCTCAATATCTCTTATATTAAGTAAGTTCAAAATGTGCTCTACCTTATCCCCATCGGTTTCGCAGTTGAATTTAAGGTAATCTGCCAAAAGCATACCGTTAGCCCTGCCGTGAGGTATGTCTTTGTAGTACGTCAAAGAATATCCCATAGCGTGAACCATAGAGGTACCAGTATGTGCTATCAACATCCCGCCTAACAGCGATGAATTTAATAATACCTCTCTTGCTTTCAGGTCCAGCTGGCCATCCATGACACTTTTGTAACTTTCGCTAAACCCTTTAAGGCCTTTTTCCACCATCCAAAAGTAAAAGTCACCGTACTTCACTGATAAATATCCCTCAATTAGATGGGATAGTGCGTCAAGCATGGTATCTACAGTGACGCTATATGGAAGGTTTATGGTGTATCTGGCATCGAGAAAAGCTACCTGAGGGAAAATATAGGGACTTGCAAAATTCTTTTTAGAGCCTATCCTGTCGTATGTCAATATAGAATAGGGAGTAACCTCACTTCCTGTGCCAGCTGTAGTGGGAACAGCTATAATCGGCAAGGGTTTATTTTTAAATGTCTTGCTAAAAAGCTCTTCCGCATCCATCATGGGATTTGCAGCTAATACAGCAATGGCCTTTGAAGCATCCAGAGGCGACCCGCCTCCTATACCGATTACAAAATCCACATCTGCTCTCCTTGCTACGTTAGCACCTTCTGAAACATTTTCCAGATCTGGATTAGACTTTACTCTGTCAAATATTTCATATTTTATCCCGTGGCTCTCCAGTGCTGATACTACATCATCAAGGGAACCATTATTTCTGGAACTCTTTCCTGTGACGATAAGGGCCTTATGGCCTATAGCCATGTGATCACTGTTCTCTTTTATACAATTTTCTCCAAAAATAATCCTGGTAGGTATAAAATAGTTATATTTCATACTGGTCACTCCTTTTATAAAAATATATAAAAATAAAAGGCGCTATTATAAATAATAGCACCTTTGCTATGTTATAAAAATTATATCAAATCCTAAATGCTTATGACAAGTCTCCCGCTCCAAAATAGGGACCGTTATATTATTTTTATTTTTGTATAGATATTATTTTGCTTTTAATGCGCCAAAAATAAAAGAGATAATCATTAGAGACATTACAATAAAAGTTAAAGGTATCTCCCCTATAATTTTACTATTATTTTGAGCCGCATCCCTATAATTTAATAGAACAAGTATAAAACCAATTAAAGCCAAAGGAACAGCCAGATATATAGCTAACGTATAAAGAATAGCTATTACTTCAAGCAAACGAAACGCAAAGAGTCCTTTTGGAGAAGGACTAAATCGCAAAATGATAAATAAAATGAATGTTAAGTAAACAAGGCTTAATAGAAGCAAGAGATATTTCTTTTTTATAGCGGTATTATTTTCTCTGAATTTGTTATCCATAAAAGTACTCCCCTATATATTTTCATCATTTTCATCCTGCTTTAATATTTTTATTTAATAATCTATCAGAATATTATGCATATTTATTAATTATATATACGAATAAATATTAGCATATGTATTACTATATTTCAACAAATTTATGATTATTTTGTAATTTATGTTGACTTTTCTATTCGTGTATAATATAATACAATTGTAAAAAATGTAAAAGCAGGGTTAATATGAAAAAATTATTAGCATCTTGTTAGTTACTATAATTACAATAGGCGTCATCACGCCCGTATACGCTTAAATAATATGTCACCCGAATATGCAAATAAATATAAAGAGTTATCTGGGAAAGTTTTATCAAAGGATACAAAGTTTATAAAAATAACAAAAACATTTGATCCCGCGACTAACAACTATAAAGTAACGATAGCAGAAGAGTCAGAAAATCAGGCTATGATTGAAGTTGAAAATGCTAAAAACTCTGTATCAGCAACTGGAAATTATGATTACCAGCAAAACTCGTGGATAAAGTTAGAAACTTGGTTATCATCTCTCGGTGGTGGTGGTGAATACCTTTACAAGACGAGTTTTACTTGGTTAACACAACCTCTTGAGAATATTGGAGAGTATATCGCTACAGGTTATGGAACAAATACTTCAGTAATTTCAGGTTCGGAATATCTTCAGGTAACATATAATCGTCAGGATGTAATATTACAAGGTTATACTTGGACATGGGGCCCGACGTATTTAAATACAGACTACTATTGGACAGCAAACATTAAGAGTAATACAGGGTACGGTTTTAGCTTTCAAATATGTGACGATCCAACCAGCAGGTTTAGTAATGTTAGAGGTACCATGGCTTTTAGAGTACGACCTAATATATCAGGTGCAATAATACTTGATGCATAGGTAGCTATGGTCATAAATATTTAACTGTATCGCCAAGTGTAACCATTTCGTCTTCAGGAATACTGTCATTTACTCCAAGCTTTGGAGTTTGGACAGTACCTAATACTCATGCACAGTACACTATTATATAAGCAAACATATCAAGGAGTGATACTTTTTAAAATTTGAAGCATTTTTGGTCAGAGTAGCGTTTAAAATATGGCTATTGGATCCTCCAATAGCCTCTTCTTGTATTTGCCTACTCCCAGACTAATTATTTCTATTCTAAACTTCTTGATATCTTCAATGTTAGATTGTTACCTTCTTCCAATGTTTCCATATACACATCATCCTTATTTCTCTTATACATTTGTTTACTCGTCTCATAAACCTTTTTTGCGTCTGCTAATTATATATTTTCCTTCCAGCATCTTCTGCCCTCTGGCCTATCTAGGTCGCATGCACTGGTGCGCACAAAAAAGGTGCTATATAGATAATAGCACCGCTCATCTAGATCTATAATAATCCATTAAAATTTCAGCGACCTCTTTTCTGGTAAACTCCTCAGGCGGCATAATTCCATTGGCCAGCATCTCCCTGACCTTGGTGCCGCTTAATATGATGTGCTGGTCATCCCCATGGGGACATGTCTTAAAGGAAGCCATGCCATGGCATGCTTTGCAATAAAAGCTATGCTCAAAAGGTAAGATGGTTATACCTATCTCCTCAGGCTCAAACTCATCAAATATGCGCTGGGCATCGTAAGTACCGTAATAATTTCCTACCCCTGCGTGATCACGCCCTACTATAAAGTGAGTGGCTCCGTAATTTTTCCTTATCAGGGCGTGAAAAATAGCTTCCCTTGGACCTGCATACCTCATGGAAGCCGGAAATGCAGACATAAACGTCCTGTCTTTTGGATAATATTTCTCAAGAAGCACTTTATAACACTTAATCCTTACATCTGCTGGAATGTCATCGCTCTTGGTCTGCCCTACTAGTGGATTTAAAAACAAGCCGTCGCAGATCTCCAGGGCCACTTTTTGTATGTACTCGTGGGCTCTGTGTATAGGATTTCTGGTCTGAAAAGCGACGATTTTCTTCCAGCCTTTTTGTTCAAAAATCCTACGGGTCTCTGAAGGATTCAGGTACAGTTCTTTAAAATCTTCGTGTTCAATCGCATTTAACAACAGTATATCTCCGCCAAGCAGCACATCACCTCTTTGGAAAAGCTGCTTTACGCCAGGGTGGGCCATATCTGATGTCTTAAATACCTTTTCTGCTTCGCGGTATTTATCGTACCTGTACTTTTCCTCCACGCACATTATGCCTAAAATCCTGCCTTTTGAGTCAGTTAAGGCCAGCTCTTTATCTACTTCTATGGTCTTGGCTTCTTCTTCAGTAACTCCCAGCACTACAGGAATGCTCCATACAGTGCCATCGGCTAATCTCATATTCTCTACCACGCTGTCATAATCCGCCTTTTTCATAAAACCTGTCAAAGGGCTGTATCCTCCATTGGCGATAAGCTCCAGGTCAGAAATCTGGAAGTCATCCAACGCCAGCTTCTTTAAACCCATGGCCTTTTCAAGAAGGCTTTCCCTTTTGCTGCCTGTAACAAATCTATCAATCAGCTGTCCTCCGTGAGGTCTTATAGACATACGCACTCTCCTCTCCAAAATTTCAACTTACACAATTTTATGAGCTTGTATCTCGATGACTTCTTGTGTGCCCTCTACCGTTTTTAACGTCCATATGATTTTCTCTTTGTCTTTTTTAGCTTTTAACGTAGAACCTCGTCCCCCTATCTGGGCAGGTAAGTACATCTCAATAGCTTGCCTAGGACATTCTTTAAGACATGCTGCGCAATCCCAGCAGTCCCTTATGTCTCGAATAGCCGCTTTTCCGCCGGAATCCTTATATAATAAGTCACCAGGGCAAATCCTGACACATAACGGCTCCTGCATCTTCCCGCAACCGTTACATAACTGCCTGTCAATCCTTATAGCCATTTATACCACCTCTTAAGGTCCTTCAATAATCTACTTCAGCATCATAGGGACGTTCTATTATCTTTATTTCGTTTTCTACAGGATCGTAGACAGAGTTTACAAATTTTAACCAGTTCTCATCATCCCTAAAGGGGTAATCAACCCTCTCCTGGTAGCACCTCCACCGGGTTTCTTTTCTGTACAAAAGGTGTTCCACCACTGCCCTGGCTACCAGAACCCTGTCCGCCACTTCGTGATATTTCATAAGATCGTGCAAGTCCTCAGCATATCCTTTGCTCAAATCCCTTTGCAGGTCCTTTAACAATTTCTTCGCTATATTTAACCTTTCCTCGTATACTTCATAATAGGAAGATATGCCGCCGGCATATTCATCCATTATCTTCTGTAATCTCTCTTCTAATTCATCAGGGCCAAATCTCAAGCCTTCATACTTATCCCTGGCAAACAACGGTGCATAAACCCTTTTAACCTCTTCTTCTATAAGGCCTTCATCCACTGGCTCAAGATTTACACCTTTTATGTATTCCACCGCATCTTCTGCTGCTATCTCCCCTTCTGCCATGCTGCCTGTGACGTATTTCTTGGGAGAACCTCCCGCCACATCGCCGGCTGCATACAGGCCCTCAAGCGTAGTCCTGCGCTTTTTGTCCACCCAGTAACCAGCTAGCCCATGGCCGCCAACGATATAAGGCTCTGATCCGCATATCTCCACGGGCCTATCCGTAGGTTGTATTCCCTCGTCAGCCCATTTTAAAACGATACCGGGTGACATGTTAAGATAGGCTTCTTTTAATACCCTGTTGTAGTCTTCACTAAGGCCGGTTATATCCAGGTAACACGGGCCCCTTCCTTCTCGATCTTCTTTAATTGTGGCATAAAGCCTCATATACGTAGATCTATCGCTGTAATTTTTTAAATAAGCCTCGCCTTTGGCGTTTATCTGTGGAGCGTGTACACCCTGGGCTATGGTACCTGTAGGCGAAAGCACATCTTTAATCCTCAGAGCAATAAACCTCATCTCAAAGCTGGTCATTTCAGCCCCGGCCCTCAGCCCCATGGCAAATCCCGCACCTGTGTTAAAAGGAGGGTACCACATCTTATGCCTAGCTGAGCCGTCATTATTGGGCTTATATAGCCCTGCTGCACCACCTGTGGCGCATATAACGGCCTTTGCCCTTATAACATAAAACTTATTTTCTCTAACCGAAAAAGCAAAAGCACCTATCACCTTTGTGCCTTTGACAATATAATCGACGGCTACCACCCTGTTGAGCACTACAGCTCCCGATTTTTTTAAGGCTTCAGCCATAATCGGCTTTATCCTCTCGCCGTTTATCCTGACGCTTCTCCTACCCCTGGGAACGTAGTCGCCTTTTTCGTCTTTTAAGTATGGAAGCCCCCATTCTTCTAATCGCTTGGCACACCTATTCAATCTCTCTCCTATGGTATAAGTTAAATCTTCCCTTATAAGACCTGCTGTATCTTTTTTAACATAATCCACATAAGAGGCCGGTGTTTCTCCGGGGTTTAGATAGGCATTGATGGCATTAACTCCCGCTGCAAGACAACCGCTGCGTTCCACATGAGCTTTCTCAATTACAACTACTTTTAATCCGCTGTTTTTTTCCCTTGCCGTTATAGCAGCTTGACAGCCGGCTGCCCCACCGCCGATTATAAGCACATCTGCATCTAACACTGTAATATCCGGTTTCAATGCGTGCATTGACTCTCCTCCTCAATTAGCTATCATATTATCCCCTTTTCCCTCAAATAATCCAGTAGAAGTTTTACCGATTCATCCAGTGATAGTTCATCGGTGTTTATCACCAGTTCCGGATTTACAGGGGGTTCATAGGGAGCTGAAATCCCGGTAAATTCCTTTATCTCTCCTGCCCTAGCTCTTTTGTAAAGCCCTTTCACATCTCGCTCTTCGCATTTCTCCAGAGGGCACTTTACGTACACCTCCAGAAATTTGCCTTCGGGCAGCAATTTCCTGGCATTGTCTCTATCTTCTCTGTAAGGCGAAATAAATGCAGTGATAGTTATTACACCAGCATCAGCGAAGAGCTTTGCCACCTCTCCGATTCTCCTAATGTTTTCCTTACGGTCTTCGGCGGAAAAACCTAGATTTTTATTAAGGCCATGCCTTATATTGTCGCCATCAAGCACATAACACAGATGCCCCATATCATAAAGCCTTTTTTCCAGTTCTCTAGCTATAGTGGACTTGCCCGCACCTGAAAGCCCTGTAAGCCATATAACCACGCCTTTTTGCTTCAGCAACTTTTCTCTATCCTCAGCGCTGACCATGCCCTCATGCCAAGTTATGTTGGTAGCTTTGATCTCAGACATCCACAATTCCTCCTCGACATCATTTTTCAGTTATTAAAGTACTTGTGCATACTGAGATACCTTTCTCCTGTATCAGGCAATACCGTCACAACCCTTTTGCCCTTACCCAGCTGTTGTGCCACTTGAATAGCGGCAAGAGCGTTAGCACCTGAAGATATGCCACACAGTATGCCTTCTTCTCTCGCCAGCATCAAAGACATCTCAAACGCCTTCTGATCGTTTACCTTTATAATCCCATCTAACACGCTCCTGTCTAACGTATCAGGTATAAAGCCAGCCCCTATGCCTTGAATTCTGTGCGGCCCGGGTTTTTCACCGGACAAAACAGCAGAAGTCTCAGGCTCTACGGCATACACCTTAACATTGCTGTTGGACCTTTTCAAGACCCTGCCAACGCCTGATATGGTACCTCCTGTTCCCACTCCAGCCACAAAAGCATCCAATCGTCCCTCAGTAGCATCGAGTATTTCCTGACCGGTGGTTAGCTCGTGTATCTCGGGATTGGCTGGATTCTCAAATTGGTTTAGCATTATGTAATCATCGTGGCCTTCTAAGAGCTCCTCTACCTTTTTAAGAGCTCCCTTCATCCCCTCAATGCCTGGCGTCAATATAAGTTCAGCCCCGTACGAGGCCAACAAGTTTCTCCGCTCAACACTCATAGTATCAGGCATTACCAGTATAAGGCGATAACCTTTGACAGCGCACACCATCGCTAAACCAATGCCGGTATTGCCGCTGGTAGGCTCCACGATAGTCATACCTTTTTTTAATTTTCCTGACTCTTCGGCACGCCTCACCATATTATAGGCTATCCTGTCTTTTACACTGCCCCCTGGATTAAAAGACTCCAATTTAACCAGTATTTCTGCTCCACCTTCTGGCACTACCTTGTTTAGCCTTACCATAGGGGTCCTTCCTATCAGCTCTACTATGTTGTCGTATACCCTTTTCCCGCCAGAACCCCCTCCCATAAAGTACATTAAATTTACCTCATCGCCATCCTTTATGACGGCTGTAGCATATTGTTCTCTCTTTAATACCACATCATTTAACTCCACACTTACGACCTGTTCGTCTATGTCGTTAAGTTTTAAAAATTCCGAAACCGTCAGCTCTCTATCGTAGCTTTGCTTTTCTCCGTTATAAATTATGGTAATCATATTATTCCTCCTCCACCAAGATACCTTCTTCTATAACCTGTCCACCTTTTATCTTATAAGCTCTCACGTCAACGCCATCTTTTAAGGAGACGATAATATAGTATATATCCTCGTAATGGGCCATTTCTATGTCTTTATCAGAAGGATAAGCACGGCTTACGGGATGGGAATGGTACACCGCCAGCATCTTCTGGCCTTTTTTCCTTATATCCTTGATGACCTTAAACTGCTCCTCAGGGACCATCAAAAAAAAGTCCTCCCTATGGGCTCCATTGGTCATAGGGTACACGCTCATTACCTCATCGTCAATGCCTGACAATATTCCGCATCCTTCATAAGGCGCTTCTCTGCGCAATTGATCCAGCATTTGATTTAACTGGCTCTTTTTAATTTTAAGCATTGGCGTTCCCCCTAAGATCGCACTCAAGTTCATATTCCCTTAATTCTTTAATAGTAGGATTATCGCCGCAAACTGGACATTCCTTCTTTTTAGACCATTTGACTTCTCTAAATGTACCTTCCAGTGCGTTAAATGTAAGTATTCTTCCTTTTAAAGGCTTCCCCACACCCAACAATACCTTTACTGCTTCCACAGCCTGTAGAGTACCAATAACTCCTGCTACTGCTCCCAAAACACCTGCCTGAGAACACGTAGGAACAGCTCCTTGTACCGGAGGCTCAGGAAATACGCACCTATAGCACGGGCCTTCTCCGGGGATAATCGTCATGATCATTCCTTCGAATCTCAAAATCCCTGCCTCTATAAGGGGTTTACGTGAAAAGACACAAGCGTCGTTTAAAAGATACCTTGCCGGGAAATTGTCTACTCCGTCAATTACCACATCGTAATCTTTTATAAGATCCATGACGTTATCAGATGACAACCTTTCTTCGTATACAACCACATTCACGTCAGGATTAAGCGCCTTGAGCTTTTCCTGAGCTGACTTCACTTTAGGTACCCCAACATCCTGCGTCCTATGTAGTATCTGCCTCTGTAAGTTGGACAAATCAACCCTGTCATAGTCTACCAACCCTATGGTGCCCACTCCCGCTGCTGTCAGGTAATAAGCCGAAGGAGATCCCAGACCTCCTGCCCCCACGATGAGGACTTTTGAGTTAAGGAGTTTTTCCTGCCCCTTGCCCCCTATTTCTTTCAATATTATGTTCCTCGAATACCTTAACACCTGCTCTTCTGTCAACATACAATCACCTCATGCCTTTTGTATCCATAATTTAAACTTATCGCCAACCCTTTCCACATTTAATATCTTGTGGCCTTCGTCTTTTACGCTCCTGGGCACGTTTTTTATAGGCTCTCCATCATCCAAGATCACTTCCAGCACATCGCCGCTTTTCATCTGTTCTAATTTTAATTTCACTTTAACAAAATTAATAGGGCATACCACGCCTTCTAGATTTAATTTTTCGTCAACCTTATTTATTTCCAATGCCTAACACCCTTTCTTTATATTGATCAATTCCTACCCTGTCAATGGTATCAATAAGCCTTTCTTTCTTAATGCCTTCCTTCTTGTAAAACTCCATAGTTTTCCTTATAACATCTGGAATATCTTCTACAGCGACCAAATCCGCCACATGGTAACCAAATCGAGGTTTTTTGCCAAACTTGCCTCCCACAAAAACCGCAACACCTGTTCTCTTAGCCTTCCACGCGTCCATAGGGCATACCCTTATACAGCTACCACAGTACACGCATTTATCAACATCTCTTACGGCTATCTTGTCCTGGTTTATAACAATAGCTTTGCTATCGCAGGCTTCTGCGCACAAACCACATCCTGTGCACAAATTCGCGTCCAGCTCAGGCTCCACCTGGCCTTGAAAGCCTAGATCATTAAACTGAGGCTTGGAGCAGTTATTGGGGCAACCTGATATGCCCATTTTAAATTTGTGCGGAAACCCAGGCATGGGGAAAAATTCATCGTCTAATTTTTGCGCCAACCCCTGGGTATCAATCAGCCCATAAGGACATACGGTTCCCTTGCAAGCAACTATAGGTCTCACCCGTGGTCCGCATCCCGCCAAGGCTAGCCCTATACTTTCTATCTCCTGCTTTATCTCTTGCAGTTTTGTATAGTGAACCCATGGAATCTCAATGCCAAGTCTTACAGTAAATGTTACATAGCCCTTACCATATTTTTCGGCGAGATAAGAGACTTTTCTCATCTGTTCGGCCGTGATATTGCCAGCGACAACCCTTATTCTCACAGAATAATAATCTTTCTGCTTCTGCTTTATAAATCCGCCGTCTTTAAGGGCAGCTATCAACTCCTGATTTTCCATTGCAATCCCCCTAAATTCATAGTATATTGATTGGAATTTATATATTTTGTTTTTATTAAAATATCACACACCGTAAAAAATGTCAATAAAAATATTTGTATTGACTTTTATATAAATTTATGTTAGTTTAATTTAAACTAATACTTAAATTCCTATCAATTAACTATAATATAGCGGGCTTATATTAACAAATTCAAGGGATTAAGAGAAAGGAGTAGCGACAAGTGAAATTATCTACGCTGCTGGTCAGATCAGGGATAAATAAACAAGATGCCACAGGGGCGATATCCACTCCTATTTATCACTCTGCTACTTTTATGCACAGAGGGCTTGGTTTATCAACCGGTTTTGACTATTCCAGAACGCAAAATCCTACAAGGCTACAGCTGGAAAAAGCTATAACGCAATTAGAAGGAGGAGTAGATTCCCTGGCTTTTTCTTCAGGGATGGCCGCCATAACAGCCATACTCACTCTGTTTAATCCAGGAGATCACATAATAATCTCAGATGACGTCTACGGGGGAACATACAGGGTTTTTGATCATGTTTTTTCTAAATATCAATTAGCCTTTGACTGTGTGGATATAAGCGATACAGAAAATATTTTAAAAGCCTTAAAACCTAATACCGCTGCGATATTCATAGAAACTCCCACAAATCCTATGATGAAGATAGCCGATGTTAAAAAGATAGTGGATATATGTAAACGCCATAATCTAATATGTATATTTGACAATACCTTTTTGTCTGTTTACCTGTTTCGCCCTCTGGAGATAGGCGTGGACATAGTTATAGAAAGCGCCACGAAATACCTCTCAGGTCACAATGATGTTTTGGCTGGCATTGTTTCCACTGCCAGGGAGGACCTCGCCGAAAAGCTCAGGTTTATACAAAACACCACAGGGGCTGTCCTGTCACCCACTGACAGCTGGCTACTTCTAAGAGGATTAAAGACTTTAGGCATAAGACTTGACAGGCAACAGTATAACGCCATGAAAATCGCCCAGTGGCTCGCGAAAAGGCCGGAAATAACCCGAGTGCTGTACCCTGGTTTACCTCAACACCCCGGTCACCACATCCTCAAGGACCTAGCCAGGGGATTCGGGGCCATGATATCTTTTGAAGTCAAGGATAAAACTATGGTTAAAACGGTGCTGGAAAACCTGAAAATCATATCTTTTGCAGAAAGCCTAGGAGGTGTGGAATCCCTCATAACGTACCCCATAGAGCAGACCCACAAAGACGTACCTGATGAGTTAAGGAAAAAAATAGGGCTCAATGATAGGCTGCTAAGGCTATCCGTCGGAATCGAAGATTCAGAGGACTTAATAATGGATTTACAGCAGGCACTCCAGTGCAAACCATCACATACACAGGAGGTGTAGAATATGAAATACGCCACAAAACTGCTTCACACCGGGAACGAAATTGACGAACAAACAGGTGCTTTAAGCGTACCCATTTACCAAGCCTCTACTTTCAAACAGGACGACGTGGACAATCCACCTCAATACGATTACAGCCGCTCAGGAAACCCCACCAGAGCCGCTTTGGAAAACGCTATGGCTGTTTTAGAAAACGGCACAAATGCCTACGCCTTTTCTTCTGGCATGGCCGCCATATCAGCTGTACTGTCTTTACTTAAAGCAGGAGATCACGTTATCGCTGCCCAAGACATATACGGAGGCACGTACAGAGCCCTCACAAGGCATTTTTTTAAATACAATATCGATGTGAGCTTCGTGGACGCTACCGATATAAACAAAATAGAAGAAGCCATAAGGCCAAATTCAAGGATGTTAGTGCTAGAAACGCCCTCTAACCCGTTACTTAAGATCACCGACTTGAGAGCTTGCGCACAGCTGGCTAAAAAACACAACATTATAACTGTCGTGGACAATACCTTTATGTCGCCTTATCTTCAAAGGCCTTTGGAACTGGGCATAGACGTAGTAGTCCACAGCGCCACCAAGTTCATCGGCGGTCATAGTGACGTGCTGGGCGGTATAGTAGCCGTAAAAGACAAAAACCTGGCAAAGCATATTTATTTTATTCAAAATACCATGGGGGCAGTCTTAAATCCTCATGACTGCTGGCTTCTATTAAGAGGCATAAAAACGCTGAAAGTAAGGTTAGATGCAGAACAGCAGGGGGCAATGTATCTAGCGCAATGGCTGAAAAAGCAAGATTTTGTCAAAAGGGTTTATTACCCGGGGCTTGAAGAGCATCCCGGCCATAGCTTGCACTTTAGACAAGCGTACGGCGCAGGGGCGGTTTTGTCTTTTGAGGCTAAAGGCGTAGCAACAGCCAAGAAAATAGCAGCAAATGTAAAGCTGTTTTTTACAGCGGTGAGCCTGGGAGGCGTCGAAAGCATACTCTCTTACCCTGTTAAAATGTCCCACGCCTCAATCCCTCAAGAAGAAAGAAAAAAATTGGGCATAACCGATGAACTGTTGAGGTTGTCCATAGGATTGGAAGATCCTGAAGATCTAGCAATGGATATATTAAACGCAGTTAAACAGTAGATTGACATACATTTTTCATACATATATAATTGTATTGATACATTTTATTTTGTACTACTTTTTTTATAATTGGGGGGAAATTTTAATGATAACAAACACGGAGCACAATATCTCCGAAAGGTATGAGCTTAATAAAAATTTGGCTCAGATGTTAAAAGGCGGCGTAATTATGGACGTCACTACTCCGGAACAAGCGGTGATAGCAGAAAAAGCCGGAGCAGTAGCTGTAATGGCACTGGAACGGGTTCCTGCTGATATAAGAAAACACGGCGGCGTGGCAAGAATGTCAGATCCCAAAATCATCAAAGCCATAAAAGCTGCCGTTTCCATCCCTGTAATGGCCAAGGTAAGGATAGGCCATTTTGTGGAAGCTCAGATACTTGAAGCCCTGGGTATTGACTACATAGACGAAAGCGAAGTTTTGACACCTGCTGATGAGATGTACCATATAAACAAGTGGGAATTTAAAATACCTTTTGTATGCGGCGCCAGAAACCTAGGGGAAGCCTTAAGGAGGATAGGCGAAGGCGCTTCTATGATAAGGACTAAGGGCGAAGCTGGAACAGGCAATGTGGTGGAAGCAGTAAGGCACATGAGGACCATGATGTCTGAAATAAGGCGACTTCAGAACATGAGGGACGATGAGCTCATGGCCGCTGCTAAAGAAATGCAAGCACCTTACGAACTGGTAAAATACGTGGCGCAAAACGGAAGGCTCCCTGTGGTCAACTTTGCCGCCGGCGGTATTGCCACACCAGCAGATGCCGCATTGATGATGCAGCTGGGAGCTGACGGGGTATTTGTCGGTTCAGGCATTTTTAAATCATCCAATCCTGAGAAAAGAGCCGCGGCCATAGTAAAGGCAACCACTTATTACAATGATCCAAAAGTATTAGCAGAGGTATCTGAAGACCTGGGCGAACCTATGGAAGGAATAGATATAAGCAAAATTGACAAAGAAGATCTGTATGCGCAGCGGGGCTGGTAACACATGACAAATACAAGTTATTCAACACCCAGAGACATCCGCATCGGAGTGCTGGCCGTCCAGGGGTCGGTTATAGAACACGTAAATACCCTTAAACAAATCCAAGGAGTAACGCCTGTAGAAATAAAAGCTCCTCAACAGATTAAGGACATCGACGGCCTCATATTGCCTGGCGGCGAAAGCACTACTATTGGAAAGCTAATTCAGGATTTTAATTTAAAAGACGCCATAATTGAAAGAGCTAAAAAAGGCATGCCTGTATGGGGTACATGTGCAGGTATGATACTGATGGCAAAAAAAATAACCGGTCAAGATAACACTTATTTAAACCTCATGGACATCGTGGTCAAAAGAAACGCCTATGGCGGCCAGTTAGACAGTTTTGCCACATGGCAGGTGATACCCGCTGTATCCGACAAACCGTTAAAACTGGTATTTATAAGGGCACCCTACGTAGAAAAAGCAGGTAAAGAAGTCCAGGTGTTAACGCGAGTAGGTGAAAATATAGTCGCCGTAAAACAGGGCAATATGTTAGCTACAGCTTTTCACCCTGAGCTCACCGACGACACCACTTTTCACGAGTACTTTATACAAATAGTCAGAGAATCCCTTCAATGATCCTCTGACTATTTCCTTTGCATATCTGCGCTTACTTAAGGGCGTTTTGTAACTGGCGTATCCTTTCTCCAACCAAATCGAGGTTGTCAAAATCCACACCTTTTGTCAGATAACCACCCACTCCTACTGCATAAGCTCCGCTGTCAAACCACTCCTTTATATTTTTGTCGTTAACGCCGCCAGTAGGCATTATTTCTATAAACGGGAAAGGGCCTTTTAATGCTTTTATCGCCGCAGGTCCGTAAAGCTCTCCCGGAAACAGCTTTACTATGTCCACACCTAACCTATATGCGCGAAACACCTCTGTAGGCGTAACTCCAGCCATAGAGCACAAAACGCCTTTATTGCTTATAAATTCCGCCACCTCACTTATTATACAAGGCGAAACCACAAAATCAGCTCCGCTTTCCACCGCCTCCTTCGCCTGCTGTACATTAATGACAGTGCCGGCCCCAATTATCTTATCAGGATATTGGGCTTTCAATCTTTTTATAAGCTCACCAGCGCCTTTAACCGTATACGTCACTTCCACTGCTCCAATTCCGTTTTCAATAGCTTCACGGCAAATATTCCATGCTAGCTCCTGATCATCGCACCTTATCACTGCGATGATCTTTCCTTTTAATTGCTTTTTTACCGTTAACTTATCCACGGCTGTCACCTTCCCCTCCGTATTTCCTGAACTCCCTATAACCACTCAACTTAAAAGGCTTAGACCTTACAGCCCATGAAACCCCGATTTCAGAAAACAACTTTTTCTCAGAGCTTGCTTTATCTATTATTTCTTCTATGTCTTTTATGTAGGTAACTACGCTTTCCCCTTCTCTCTGGACTATTATACAATCATCGGGAATTTCGACAACGCTGTCACAGGATTCAAAAGCCCCGTTGGATGCCAAGACAAAATTGCGCGTAATATCAACCGGACAATAGAGTTGTTCTCTTTCAAATAGAGATTTTACCATATTTACATACATATTTTCAAATAAATCTTCATATCCGAAATTAAAGCTTTCCTCGTTGCCATCCGAAAATTTTACCTTCAACACATTACTGTAATCCCAATACGCTTCGCCTTCAGTTCCCTTAAGGAGTATAAACGGAGTCTCCTGTTGAGGGTTACACAATGTGGTATAGTACATAACCTCAATGCCTGCCTGCGTGATAATGCGCACGCATGCCGTATCTTCGCTCTCTATCCTGTGACCGTGGTACAATTCAGCAGTCACCTCTTCTGGCACCCCGCCGCCATCAGTGGAGGCAGCAGCCAGTATGAGCAGGTTATTGAGAAGATGGGACAGCGGGTTGTTTATAGTGCCGTCGAGAACATAATGGCCGTTAAACTTAAGCTTGCCAGCCCAAGGTGTTCTCTGGTAATACGCTTCATCCCTTTTCCACTTCCCTACACCCACCAGGCTTTTAAGTCTTCCAAAGCGCCCTTCAGTCACATAATCTACAAGTCTTCTAAACGCCTTTCCTGAAGTGTTTTGAAAATCCACAGCGCAGATCCTACCTGTTTTTTTGCTGACGTCAATGATCTTATCCACATCTTGAATCGTTACAGAAGGCGGCTTTTCTAAAAGCACATTAAATCCTTTTTCCATAGCGTGAACAGCCATAGGGCTGTGCAAATGAATAGGAGTGGATAGCACTACAAAATCCAGATCGCTCTCCTTGTCCAACATCTCCTGGTAATCCACGTAATAACGAGCGCCTTTTGACTTTAATCGCTCTATCTCATCTTTGTTTTTCTCATAGTTTATCTCTGAAAAAGCTTTAAATTCAATATATCTACCCTCCAACTTTTGGATAGTTTTCAAATGAGTCTTTCCAAAGCCACTGATGCCAACCAGACCAATCCTCGCCACTTTCATTTCAGTTCCCCCTTTGTCTATGGTATTAACACTGATTTAATGGTCTCCCTATTCTCCATGGCGCTCAAAGCTTTATTTGCATCCTCAAGATCGTACCTGTCTGTAACCAACAGCTCAAACTTTTCAATGTTACTCAACACCATATTTACGGCCATATTAAGGTGCTTTGTATCGCTCACCCATACACCCTGGTACCTCAGGTTTTTTCTCACGATGTCATAATAACAGTCAATGGTCACCGTCCCATTAGGATCTCCAAAACCCACTGAAAGGTACGTACCACCATTCCTCACCAGTTTTATACCTTCCTGAACCGCTAATGGGTGCCCTACTGCTTCTACAGCCACGTCAACGCCCCTGCCTGACGTGATGTCTAATATCAGTTGTCTGCGCTCTTCTTGAGTGGTACTATACCTATCCAGCACCACATCGGCGCCAAATACCCTACACATATCTAAGCGTTCCTTTGTACCGCCTATTACTATGACCTTTCTCGCCCCCCTAGCTTTTGCAAAGGCGACGGCAAACAGCCCTATAGGACCAGGCCCTTGAACCAATACGCTGTCGCCTATATCAGGCGATAACATGTCAAAAGCGTGAGCTGTAGTCGCACCTGAGCAGGACGCTGATACCAAAACGGCCGGATCAACTTTATCCTTTATTTTTATAACCTTAGTCCCTGGGGCCAGATACACGTACTGAGAATAACACCCTCTCAAGTAGGGCATCTCTTTACATGTGGTGCTTATACCATACGTCCAGCGGTTTTCGCATAAGGCCGGCTCTCTTTTTACGGCGCAATAATAACACTTCCCGCACGTAACACCTCTATCCCATATGACCACATCTCCCTCTTTAATCGCTTCTCCGTTTACATCCACCCACGGCTCTGATAATTCGACCACCTGCCCTACCCCTTCGTGGCCTAGTATCATGGGAAGGTTCAACCGCGGGTCATTGCCTTTCCACATGTGCACGTCAGAACCACAAACACCAGCAGCTAAAATTTTAACAAGCATTTCTCCGCGGGGCGGATCCACAACGTCAAATTCCCTTTTTACCAATGGCTTATTGTACTCTTCTAAAACCATAGCATATGCTTTCATAGAACCACCTCCTTTGGCCTTATAGGCTGCTTTTCCTCTACAACTACTTGATCATTGCAAACATCGTATCTACATACAAAATAACCTCTCAATCCTTTATCCCTTGGCAAAGGATCTGAATTAAAATCGTTAAAGCAAAGATGAGGTCCTCTGCTTTCTTTTCTATGCAGTGCAGACTTTAACACAGCCTCTGCGGTAAGCAACATGTTTTTAAACCCAACGACATCTTTTGCAGTTTGTGCCCTAAGCTTTTGCCGTTTTAAGTACGCCACGCGGTCTAATGCCTCTTCCAAGCCCTTTTCTGTCCTTATGACACTACAGCACCTGTCCATAACTTCTCTGAGCTCCCTTACAGCTTCTTCAACAATAAGGCCTCTTTCTGACAACCAATTGTTATAGGAACTAAAGATGTTTTTGGCTATATTTATGGCATTTTCAGAGTAACAACAATCGATTGCATAATCTGCTGCACTCTCCCCTGAAATTTTGCCGAATACCTGGCAGTCTAAAAGGGAATTCCCGCCAGGGCGATTAGCTCCATGTTGCCCCCCAGCGCATTCTCCCGCTGCAAATAAACCCTTTATATTTGTTTCGGCTTTGCAGCGAATTTTTATACCGCCTTGGAAATGTTGAATAGCAGGAGCTATTTCAAGCCAATCCCTTTTTATGTCAACACCTCTTGCCTTTAACCATCTGATTGACTGGGGATTAATCTCTTCAAGCCTATCGTACGGGCATAAACGGCCAACAACAGCTTTGACTTCCTGCTCATACCTGTGTTTAAAATCCTCTCTCAAAAGATCAAAGCTAAATCCTTCAGGGTCTCGGGTGAAGTCCAGGTACACCTTATGGCCTCGATGTATTTCTCGGTAAACCGCTATATCTATTATGCTGGTCTTGTGTTCGGCGCTCACAGGCCACGTAGAACCTTTCTCAAAAATGTCGTTAAAGCCCACATGATACTCCTTAAGAAATTCCTCTCCTCTTTCATTGACAAATCGGGGGACCGCCCTCATCATACTCCCAGAGCAGGCAAGACCTGTGTCCACCGATGAAAGCCCTATCTGTATAAATTCCATATTTACCAGCTCGGCACCGGCTCTTAAAGCCATAGCGTACCCATCGCCTGTCATACCAGGAGGGAAAACATTGACTTTATACACACTCCCTCCTCCTCCTGTGGCCATCACTACAGATTTTGCCTTTATTATGATCTCTTCGCCTCCAGCATAGCCTACAGCACCGTACACCTGTCCGTCATCCACTATCAAGTCGGTAATCATGGTGTTTTGCAACACAGTTACATCTGTTTCCTCCAGTTTTTTTATAAGGGCCTGTTCTATGTGTATCGCCGTCTCAGGGCCTGTAAAACAAGCTCTGGGATAAGCCGAGCCATCAGTGATAAACTGAACAGGTACGCCGTTCTCTTTTACAAACGGCACACCCAATCGGTCAAGATAATAAAACGCCTCAGCTGAGTTTCGCGCCAGTATCTCCGCGAGATCGTAATCAGATACAAACCCTCCTATCTCATATATGTCCTTAGCATGGTACTTCCAGTTGTCCGGTCCCCCGGGAAAGGTGGTAGGAAGGGTAGCGTGAAAAGCCATCCTGTCAGAACAGGCCAATGCCGTGGTACCGCAATACCCCAGTTTGCCTTTGACAGCCATTATTACCTTAACCCCGCGATGCCTTTCATGGGCTGCCAGAGCACTTCTCAAGGCCGCCCCACCTCCACCTATCACAAGTACATCCGTGTCGTATACCATACCTTTTCTACCTCCTGACCATAGAGATGGCTTTAGCAGGACAGATTTCGGCGCACAGTCCACACCCGTCGCACTTATCGTTTACGGAGTACTTTTCATCTGCGTCAATCCCATCGTAAATACATACCCGCGCGCAGAGCCCGCAGGAAGTACACCTGATCATGTCGATTTCTGCCTTTGCCCACTGAGTTCTATCCACCTCATCCATGCTCTTAATCCTGCTACATATTTTACCTTTAAACTCGCTTATAGAGCTGTAACCTTTGCTCTCCATGAACTTTTCAATCCCTTTATTGATCCTGTTGATTACCTGATAACCATTCAGTATTATCACACTGCAGATTTGCACAGTTCCTGCCCCAGCCAGGATATACTTTACTGCATCCTCCCCGTTCATAACGCCACCACTACCGCTTATATCACATCTTATGTGAGGGGATACCGCGCTAATCCAGCGCAAAGAAAACATTATAGACCATGGGCCCCCGTGTCCGGCATAGCCGCCATGCAGTACAGGGACTTCTTTTTCCACGTCTATGTCAAGGCCCGTAAACCTGTTAAACATCACCAGCCCATCAGCACCAGCCTGATCAAGCCTTAAAGCATCTGAGCCTGGATTGGTTGACTGGGGAGTCATCTTGGGTATAACAGGTATCTTAACGGCGTTTTTCATAAGTTTGGTGGTGGCAACCATGGACTTTATTACGTCTATACCCGACATTAAGTGTACGCCGTGAGGACAAGATAGGTTAAGTTCAATAGCGTCAGCTCCAGCCTGTTCCACGAGCTTGCCGTACTTTATCCAGGCCTCATCTGTATAGCAGTTAATACTGGCTATAACCGGAATACTCAGCTGGCTTTTAGCCCTGTAAATGAACTCAGCGTATTCTTCCGGGCCGTACTCGCTGGCTTGTTCATAAGAATAAAGGGTCGTAGAACCGCTGTGCTTTATAACTTTAAATCTCGGCGTAGGTGAAACCCTGCATATCTCTTTTTGAAAAAGGCTCTTTGTGACTACAGCCCCTATGCCGTTGTCTTCCGCCTTTTTTAGCCTCTCTACCGTCCCTGTAATACCAGCTGCAGCGGCAATCAAAGGCGATCTCAGTTTTAACCCCGCGTATGTCGTCGACAAATCGACCATATTGCCTTCCCCCTTTTAACGTTTCTACCTTACAGACTTTCTTATAACCAGCTCAGGCTTTATTACCCTTGGACGCACGCTTTCCCTGTTAATGAGCTTTAAAAGCATGGAAAATGCTTCAGCGCCCATTTCACGCACAGGTTGGGAAACCGTCGTAAGAGGCGGATCCACGTATGCCGCCATATCCAGGTCGTCAAATCCCATAATCGATATATCCTCTGGCACTCTAAACCCCCTACTTTTTACAGCCCTCATCGCTGCTATGGCCATGGGGTCACTGGCGGCAAATATGGCATCCGGCCTGTCACCGTCCAGCAAACTGTACAAAGTTTTTTCTGCTTCCTCCATTGTATTTATGTTCTCTATCGCCCTCCCGCAATTACAATCTATACCACGTTGTTTCACAGCGTCCAGATACCCGGAAAGCCTATCGCTATACAGGCTTAAGCGAGTATCGCCGCACAGAAACCATATTCGCCTGTGCCCTCTCTGCCATAAGTATTCTACAGCCATTTTCGCGCCTTCATAGTTGTCCAGCGTGACGCTGTGTAGGGCATTGGGATATTTTCTGACCAGCAACACAACAGGGAATCTACTTTTTTCCAAATCCTCAATGTGATCATAACGGTCCTTTACCGTAGCAAAAATTAATCCATCAACCCACCTTTCCTTTAATTTTTCTACATAGTCCATCTCTATAGATAGGTTCTCGTCGGTATTGCAGAGAAAAACGGTATAGCCATTTTTTCTAGCCTCATCTTCCACACCTTTTGCAATAGCTGGAAACAAAGGATTGCATATATTGGGTATTATCAACCCTACTGTATTGGTCTTACCTTCTTTAAGCCCTTTGGCAAGGATATTGGGTTTAAAGTCAAGCTCCTTTATCGCTTCCATAATCCTCTGCTTGGTCTCAAACTTAACAGGAGCCCTGCCGCTTAGAGCTCTTGATACAGTGCTGGGCGAAACACCTGCTCTTTTGGCTACATCAATAATCGTGGGCACATCCTCACCCCCATCCTATTATTGACTCAACTTTTTACAATCGATTGCATTTTATTAAAATATATCACAATACGCATTTTTATCATAATCAAAATATTGGCCTTCAAAAAGTCCCAATAGAGTCGTAGTGACCACAAGCTCCACCGTATTCTTGCCTTCCTTAAGCCAACTTTTATTCACATCCCATATATACGGATGCCAGCTCTTTGCGCCAGCCCAGTGGCCGTTTATATAAAGGGATGCTGAAGCCTGAAATCTCTCATCCTCTATGCAAATAACCATATTCGACAGTTCACCGGCGCTTAATTCCACTCCCTTCCTATACACCACATCCCCTGCGTAAAAGGGAATTCCACAGGCTTTCAGGTCGCCTATTTTCCCCTGGGGCTGAGCATCTTTTAAAACAAAGAGATCATCTAGTTTAAAGACTCCAAAATCTCCAAAAATGTACAAAGGATTGACGAGCCCATCGCTGGTCTTTTGGGTTTTTACCTTGACAGTAATCTCATTGATCCCCTTGCGCACACAGGATGTTATATCCGCAGCCATGTTTGTAGGAAGGTAAAAAAACGCCTTATTAAAATCCTGCGGTCTTATCGCATTGCCATTTACTCCAATTTCCCATTGACCCATTATGCTCCCCGGTTCCATCACCAAGAATAGCTTTACATCTTTCTCTAACTTAAATCTATGCTTATACATAACCTCTAATGACGGAAACCTGAGCTTGCTAGGGCAGCCAAACGCCTCGGAAGTGTAGATAGGCAGTCTTGCTCTGCACATACCTATCTGATCAATAATGGGCATACACCCCACGTTAAAAGGACCGCATCTAAGCTCTTGGCCTTCTACTTTTTCAATGTACATATCCCATTTATTCATAAGAAGGGCATTTTCACTTTTGACTTCCACTTCCCACATCTCGTCGATGTCAATGACTTTTACATTCCTCTTTACACATTCTTTTGCAAACTCAGCCGAGCTTTGCTGTGCACCCTCTTTAAGCACAAATAATTTTGATTCAAAGGGCGACATCTCTACATTGTAACGAATAACACCCCCTTTTTCGTCACATTTTAACTGTATAAATTTCTCAAATCCTATATCAAATTCCCAAACCCCTGGAGTGGAATACCTTTCGTTTCTTACGCTTACGCCTGCTTTTATTTTTTTATCCGACGTGTTGATGACAAAATAGCAGTCTTCGCCTCTATACAAAAGGTGCAGTGCTTTAATCTCCCTTATTATTTGACCATCAGATGTAATCTCTATGTCCCTTTCAACGATTTTTTCTAAAACAGAAGGCACTTTTTCCACATCTTTTACAAAATAAACGGTGCCTCTTTCTAAAATATCAGGTACTTTCTCCTGACCGAGCACGTAGCTATCGTAGATCTTCTTGGCCTCAAAGCCCACCATGGCGCTAAATCTCTTATCTAAATCATTCATATTCCCTACTTTCTCAATAGGCATACATCCCGCTGTTATTAAAATGCCCCTCTGTTCAGTGTACTCAAGGATCTTTTTAACCGCTTCCTCTTCCAGATTAAGCATAGGCGGGAGTATTATCACATCAAATTTATCTTCGTTAATCAAAATTTCGCCATCCTTCACATCGCCCTCGGCCAGCAGCTGTGGATCGATTATGTAAAAATCATAAAAATTATCCATGAGAACATTTTGCAGCTTTGAAAAGTCTTCTTTTAACCGCTCTTTAGTATCCCCTTTGTCTGCCGATGCTGTCCACTGACTCGTCACCGGATCAACCAACAGTATTCTGACGACTCTTTTTGCGTCGCCTATAAGCTTGCCAAGGGCTTTGACATAATTTGATAGAGCTGCGCCGTGTTTCCACCAGGGCATTTGATAAAACGACGAAGGCGGTGCGTCGTGTTTTTTAAGGCTGTCCGTGGTGTAGAAAAAAGCATGAGGTACAAAGAAATTTATACCTTGAAAACCAAGCCAATCATACGTCCACTTCATGTCCTGAATAGTCATTCCCCAGCCAATGCTGTGAAAGCATTCACACAGCGCTCTTTCTTTCCCATAAAAGTGCGCAGCAGAAGAAACCAGTTTAGCATTTGCCCGGTAGTTTGAATTGGCCAGATCAGGTTTGCACCCCGCTTTCAAATGACCTGTATCGATACCCGGTATGTCAATATACTTAAGCTGGCTGCTCCTGAGAATGGGCTTCTCCGCCACATACAAAAGATTATTATCGTGGCACCATCTCTGTATCTGGACATCATAGTTTTGTATAAACGTATTGACCACTGTATTCCAATAATCAAATCGCACCTTGTCAGCATGCTCTCCTCTTCCATCTACCAGTACAGGCAATACGTCCACAAGGGAATAACCGTAATTTTTATAAAAAATATCAGGGAGCACAGGCGACCAAGGATACTTGCCTATAAGGCCTATTTCATCAGAAAATATTCCTTTTATCGTCTTGCCAAATTCATCTCCCAGGTATTTTTTATACCTCTCGTGGGTCTCCTGTATAAAGTACACCACAGCATCGCGATTTAGCGGATCTATAAAAGTGTCGTAGTATTTAAAATTGTGAATGACTTCTTCTGTGAAAACATAAAGTTTATAAGATCCTGGTGGAACTTTCCACACCAGCTTATTTGAACAATCCCCTGCGAAATACCTTTTCCTATTGTAAGCAGTAAGCCCGCTCATCTGAAAAATATCTTCTCTGCGAACAATACCTATGGATTCCGAAAGGTCAATTTTTGCGCTAAAGTCAACTTTCCCGCCAACCATCGGATAGGCACCTGCACTTATAACCCTTCCCCACCCCAGTTCTAACTCCACCGTATCAGGACCTGTGATTTCTAACACCTTAACTTTTAACTCTTTTGCTGTAACCTCCGGATGATTGAGCATAACTACACCCCCTGCGGCGCCGCTGGGATATGGATATTCGTCGTACAGCCATACCTCGAGATTTTCTTTTTTAGCTTCTTCTACAGCCACAGATACTTTATAAAACCATTCGCTCGACAGATAAGGGATAGTAAGGCCCTGCCTAGGATGTATAAAAAAACCTCCAACACCCTTATCAGCCATTTCCCGTACCTGCCTCTTTATCTCGCTATCATCCATATCGCCGTTCCAAAACCAGAAAGGTTTATAACCATAATTAATCAACATCTTTCTGCTATTCACCTGATTTTTCTACCCCTTTCTCTTTAAATGCAATTTTGTCATAGAAGCCCTCTAAAGACCTCTATGACAAAATCGTTTTTTATAAACACACTGTCATGATTTCAAGTTTGCAAAATATTTTTTTGCATAACGTATATATTCTTCTAATGCTATTTTAGGTTCTTCCAGCTCAGGATGCCATTTTTTCTCCCACTCAAGGGATAGCCAGCCTTCATACCCATTTTGACTCAACAATTCAACGCATCTAGTCACAGGCACATCCCCTTTTCCTACCATGCACAATCTGGCATCTCTTCCCCATCCTAAAGAATCCTTTATATGGGTATGTTTAATGTAGCCCTTAAGCCTCGCATAAGTTTGTTCTACCGGCTCTTTAAATGTCTTGTAAGGATGGTTTATATCCCAAAGCACCCCAACAGAATCACAATCCACTTTTTCCAGGACTTTAAGTAATCTATCTGTGCGCGCAAAATCCCCGTGAGTCTCTATAAGCACGCTCACCCCCTTGTCCTTTGCGTAAACGCCCAATTCAGACAAGGCATCGGCTACCATGTCAATTATTTCACTTTCATCCTGCCCCTCAGGCACGTTATTGCCAAATACCCTTATATAAGGCACTTCCATCTGGTAGGCCAGATCTACGGCATCCTTGCCTTCCTGCAAATATGTGCTGTATGTGGATCTATCGTGAAATACACACGAAGTGTCAAGGCAACATATCGCCAGACCTCTTTCTTTTAACAATCGCTTTGTATGGGAAAGATTGTGAGGCAGAAAAGGTCTGGCCCTGTTCAGGTACATCTCTCCTTCTACTCCTCTTATTTCTATACCGTCGTATCCTAGCCGCGAGGCCTCATCTAAAATCCTTTCCCAGGGCCAATCGGGACATGAAAGAGTCGTAAAGGATATTTTCATCTTGACAAAATCCCACCTTGTATTTGCTCTACTATGGCCTCTTATTGTACCTTTCCAGTGCTGCGTTCTCTATCTTTATTGCTTCATCAATGCCCATGCCTTTTATCGTATTAACGTACTTGTTCCATGTGCTGTCATTGATAGGCTCTTTGCCCATTATAAATTTAGCCATCATTTCTTGTTGATACGTGTTAATCTGATTCATTATAGATGCCAACCTTTGGCTTTCCTCTTGAGTGGGCGTTATAGGCGGTATACAAAGGGAAGGATCTGCATTTAACCAGGTATTGAACGCTGCATCTTTCTGCTGCTGATATGTCAACATTTGTTCAAAGTACCTCTTATCTTGATTAAACGCTGCATTAACAGGTGCGGGAGCCCATTGAGCCAGAGCCTGATCTTGAGATAATCCATTTGGATTTTTAAAAATTATATCTGTATACTTAGGATAACCATTAACCATTTTATAGCTCTGCCCTTCAATGCCAAAATTCAGTAGCATATGGCCTTCTTCGCTGTACCCGTAATCAAGCCATTGCACTGTCTCTTTTACGTGCTTATTCTTGGAACTTATGGCAACACCCTCACCATACGCAGATTTGCGATTTAAATCCGTAGTAGTATATTGTTTACCTGCTGGGCCAATAGGCCATGGCGCACCTACAAGATCAAAATTTGGTTGCTTTGGTTTCATCAAATTTAAATATCTACCCATATTACCTATAATTAAACCAAAATACGAACCAGCTAAATTATTCGTGACTTTATAATCAAAAGCTTTTCCATCAGTTGTAGCTATATCCTGGTCTATCAGCTTCTCTTTATACCACTGAGCCATAGTCTTTAGAAAATCCCTGTAAGCTGGTTGCATAGGTCCGTAATTGACCTTTCCATTGTCCATGTAAAAGCCATTTAATATTCCCCAGGCAGCAGCAAAATTGCCCAAAGTCGATATGCCAGTTCCCGTAAACGGCACTTCATCTCTTTTCCCATTTCCATTAGGGTCTTTATCCCTGAATACCACCAACACATTGTGCCAATCCTCTATAGTCTTTGGCACCTGCAATCCTAACTTGTCCAGCCAGTCTTTTCTTAACTGTGGCCCATAATTAGAATTCATTATAGCTCCGTCGGTACGTATGAAAGGAAACATATATAATGTTCCATCGTCTAACTCCACTTGTTTCCTTACATCAGGATTTTCTTCTAGTATCTTTTTGAGATTTGGAGCATACTTATCAATTAAATCATTTAATTTTATAATTGAACCATCATTTATCGCTTTTGCCGGCCCTCCAGGAATACCCTGCCAGCCATAGTATATCATATCCGGTAAATCATTGGACGCCATCATTAAATTGAATTGCTCATTTTCCTGACCCATTGGAGGATGTAAAAATTTTATGTGTATTCCTGTACGCCTTTCCATTTCTTGATAAGCTTTTTCCTCACCAAAATCTTTCATAGTAGCTGCCCTTTTGGGATCCATAGGTGCCCAATACGTCAATGTAATAGGCTCTTTAACTATGGGAAGCTTTATCTCTGTTATCCTATCGCTTTCACCGCTCTTAGCAGAAGGGCTTTTCTCACCGCTCGATGACTGCTTGCTGCCACACGCCGTAAAAACTGAAAGGGTGAACACAAAACATAATAGTACAATTAAAATCTTTTTCAATCTCATATGGTATCTCTCCTTTATGTGCATTATTACTATTTATCCATAATTTTTATGGCCTCTTATTGTACCTTTCCAGTGCTGCGTTCTCGATTTTTATTGCTTCATCTATGCCCATGCCTTTTATCGTGTTTACGTATTTACTCCATGTGCTGTCATTAATCGTCTCTTTGCCCATTATAAACTTACCCATCATTTCCTGTTGATACGTGTTGATTTGATTCATTATGGAAGCAAGTCTTTGACTTTCTTCTTGAGTAGGCATTATGGGCGGTAATGCAAGAGACGTATCTACATTTAACCATGCATTCATCGCTGCATCTTTCTGTTGTTGAGTTCTTAACATCTGCTCATAGTACCTCTTATCCTGATCCATAGGACCGTTGGATATTGAAATAGCCCATTGTGCTAAAGCCTGATCAGGAGCCAAACCATCGGGATTTTTAAAAATTACATCTGTAAAGGTAGGATAACCATTGACCATTTTATAGCTCTGTCCCTCAATACCAAAATTAAGGAGCATATGGCCTTCTTCGCTGTACCCGTAATCAAGCCATTGCACTGTCTCTTTTAAATGCTTATTCTTGGAACTTATGGCAGCTCCGTAGCTAAACCCTTTAATGTCTAAATACGCAGTAGTATAAGCTTTACCCGCAGGGCCCACAGGCCATGGAGCACCGACCAGATCAAAAGTTGGCTGTTTTTGCTTCATAAGAGACAGGTACCTGCCCATGTTGCCCATAACCGCACCAAAATACGAACCTGCAAGATTATTTGTAATCTTATAATCAAAAGCCTTATTGTCGTTGGTAGCTATATCCTGGTCTATGAGCTTTTCCTTATACCACTGAGCCATAGTCTTTAGAAAATCCCTGTAAGCTGGTTGTATAGGCCCGTAATTGACCTTTCCATTGTCCATGTAAAAGCCATTTAATATACCCCAAGCTGGCGCAAAATTGCCCAAATCCATTATACCCTGACCATTAGAGCCTCTACCTGTGAAAGGTATCTCGTCCTTTTTCCCATTGCCATTGGGATCTTTATCTCTAAATGCTACCAGCACGTTGTACCAATCATCTATGGTCTTGGGGACCTGTAGACTCAACTTGTCCAGCCAGTCTTTTCTAAACTGCGGGCCTGAATTAGCATTTATCGGAGCACCTGCACTGCGTATATATGGAAACGCGTATATCGTGCCATCGTCCAGCTCCACCTGCTTTCTTATATCAGGGTTTTCTTGAAGTATCTTTCTGAGATTAGGGGCATATTTCTCTATGAGATCATTTAATTTTATAATGGAGCCATCGTTTAGAGCCTTTGCCGGTCCTCCAGAAACACTGCCCCAGTTGTAATATATGATATCTGGCAGATCGTTGGACGCCATCATCAAATTAAACTGATCGCTTTCCTGACCTATTGGTGGATGCAAAAACTTTATGTGAATCCCTGTACGCTTTTCTATCTCCTGATAAGCTTTTATTCCATTATAATCCTTCATAGTAGCTGACATCTTTGCATCCATAGGCACCCAATACGTCAACGTAAGCGGCTCTTTAACTATTGGAAGCTTTATCTCCGTTATCTTATCGCTTTCACCGCTCTTGGCAGAAGAGCTCTTACCGCCGCTTGATGACTGCTTGCTGCTACACGCCGTAAACACTGAAAGTGTGAAAATTACACACAACGCTATAATTAACGCTCTTTTAATCTTCATTTGCACATCTCCCCCTCTTTGCTTTTTTCTTTACTCTTTTATCGCTCCTATCATTACTCCCTTTACGAAGTACTTCTGTATAAACGGGTATATCAGCAATATAGGTACTGTTGATACAACCACCGTAGCGTACTTCACGTTCTCGCTGATCGGCAGTGTATCCTGCACTATACCCGTCGTCATGGAATCCGTGCTATTGGCTATAAGTATGTCCCTCAACACCAGCTGTATGGGATATAAGCTCTTATCCCTCAGGTATATCAGCGCATTGAAAAAGTTGTTCCAGTGCCCTACACCGTAAAACAGTATCATCACCGCTACCACCGGCATGGACAGCGGTATCACTATCCTGAACAATATGGTAAAGTCGTTGGCTCCGTCTAACCTCGCCGACTCTATCAGGCTGTCAGGTATACCCTGAAACGCCGTCCTCATTATTATCAGGTTCCACACGCTTATGGCTCCGGGTATTATCATCGCCCACATGGTGTTCACCATGTTCAGGCTTTTTACCAGCAAAAACGTAGGTATCAACCCACCATGAAAGAACATAGTAAAAGCTATTATAAACATGAATACGTCTCTTCCGTACAGGTCTTTCCTGGATAAGGCATACGCACCTAACGACGTCAGCAATATGTTTAATGTGGTACCCGCTACCACGTATATGAGGGTATTCTTGTACCCTATCGCTATCATCTCGTTCTTGAACACCATCCCGTATGCCCCTAATTGAAAGCCTTTGGGCCACAAGAGTATGGACCCGCTCTGCATGACTTTTACGGGATCACTCACTGACGCAAATACCACGTACAGAAAGGGATACAACGTAACTACCGTGATTATAAATAATATCAACGCATTCACCGCATCAAATATTGTCTCCCCCACACTCTGCTTTATCTTCAAGCTTTCACCCCCTCACCACAGGCTGTTCTCGGTCAGCATCCTGCTTATCTTGTTGACCACGATAACTAAAATAAAGCTTATCACTGAGTTAAACAGACCCACTGCTGTGGAGTAGCTGTAGTCCATCATCAGTATTCCTTGCCTGTACACAAAAGTGGATATCACGTCTGCCGTGTCGTAAATAGTAGGATTGTATATGAGGATGATTTTCTGGAAATCCGCTGACATTATGGCGCCAAACCTCAGTATGAGCATTATAACTATCGTGGGCAGTATACCAGGCAGTGTGACGTGTATCATCTGTTTCCACCTTCCTGCCCCGTCTATCTTAGCCGCTTCATAAAGCTGGGGATCTATGTTGGACAGTGCTGCCAGGTATATTATTGAGCCCCATCCTACACCCTGCCATATACCTGACCCTACGTATATGGTCCTGAACCACTGGGGCATGGTCATAAAGGGTATTCTCTGCAATCCCAGCATGGCCAGTATATCGTTTATCAGTCCATCCCTGGATGTAAACTCCAGTATTATGCCTGCTATTACCACGATGGATATGAAATGGGGCAGATAGCTTATGGTCTGCACCGTGCGCTTGTAGATCTGGTTTTTTACTTCGTTTAGGAGCAAGGCCAGTATTATAGGTGCAGGAAAGCCAAATATAATATCGTACACGTTAAGCAAGATGGTGTTTCGCAAAAGCCTCCAAAAGTAATAGCTGTGGAAGAACGCATTGAAATGGCTAAAGCCAGCCCAGGGACTTCCCAGTATGCCTTTTGCAGGGCTGAAGTTTTTAAAGGCGATTATAGCACCGTACATGGGGACGTAATTGAATATGATGAAGTAAGTCAATACCGGCAGCAGCATAATGTAGACGTATTTGTTTTTGTACCACTGCTTTTTGAGGAACTTCAGGCGCTGGGCTGTTGTAACAGACTGCTTAGTTGTGGAAACCTTTGCCTCCATTAAATACCTCCTCTCTTTGTTGTAAAATAATAAAAATATAACACCTCCTCACATAAATTATGTGGTTTTTTCATTGTTCATTTGTAATTTTTATTGTATTCTTTCATTTATTTTTTGTAAATCAATATTTTTTCACATCCATATTATAAATTTAACAGTGTAAAAACGATTTCTCTTAAATAAAAAATGGACAGAAAGCCTATAGACTGGCTCTAAACTGTCCAGGAGTGATGCCTTCGTATTTTTTAAAGACTTTTATAAACGTATTAACATTCTCGAAGCCTGATTTATACGCTACATCTTTAATCCTGCAATTACTATTTGAGAGGAGACTTTTAGCTCTTTCAATGCGCTTTTTGTTCAGATAATCTATGTAGTTAAATCCAGCATGTTCCTTGAAAAACCGGCTCAGATACTGACTGGATAAATTAAAATGTTCTGCTACCTTGTCAAGGCTTATGTCGATATCTGTAAAATTACCGTCGATATAGCTGATTATCTCTTCAAAAAGCTTTTTGTTTCCTTTTTTACGGCTATTTACATTTATACAAATGTTCTCAACAAGAGCTTTTATTTTTTCTATAGAGCATTTTATGCTACCGCATATTAAAAAATCGCTATGGGTATCAAAAATATTATACATGCCAAATGCGTTTATCTCATAAGCTGCTTTTAATACCGTGCTATAGATATCGTAAACAAAATACTTCATCATCTGCAGAGAAAGGCGCTTTTCACATATATTTTCCCTATACAGTTCATCTATAATCTGCATTGCGTGAATATCGTCTCCAGCTTTTATACAATTGGTCAGGGATATCTCTTTTTGAACAGGAAAATCATATATAACATTTTCTACTTTTATATCTTCATAAAATAAAATATCCATTCCTTTTAATATAGCATAATCAAGGGCAATCCTGGCTTCTTCGTATGATGTTGCTATGTTTTTATAATCGAGGTATATATTCCCTACGCCGATATTTACTTTAAAATGCAGTTCTGATTCCACAAATTCTTTAACTTCTTGAGAGAAAACGCCTAAATCCCCTCTACATGCCTCTACGTCACCGTCTTGGGTGAAAATTACCCCTATCAATCCACCGCTTAGTTCCATTATATAACCTGCACCAATGCGGTTAAGCGCATCTTCTATATTCCTCATAACGGTAAGCCTCAGCAATCCCATTTCTACATCTGTTCCTTGGGAGGCATCTTTAAAATTCAAATTTACCAAAATCACTGAAAAAAGATCAAAATTTAAATCTATATCAGTATTTTTTGACAGCTCTTCCAATGGCACATTTAAAATAGAGCCATTCAATAATCTCATAAGCAAATCCTGCCTAAACACAGGTTTATATTTTTTTATTTCCTCTTTATAAGCTGCAATATCGCTATAGGATTTTCGTATAACACTGTATATGGTTTTATAATCATCGTATTTATCGTCTGGCAACACACTTAACCTATCGCTATTTATATAAGAAAGTATTTCTTTTACAGGTTTATAACTTTTACCGGCAATGTAATACGATATAATGAGGCCGATAAATGCACAAAATAACACCAGACCTACAGTAAATTCCTTTACCCCTTTGACCTGTTTCATAAATACATTCAACGGCGTAATTGTAATATACTTCCATTTATTGTATGACGATGTAACGTATGAAATAACCGCGTTATTTCTAACATAATCAATAGTCTGAGAAGCGTTTGCAGTACCAGTGTTCCCATCAATAACCCTTGCGTAAATACCTCTTTTGTCATTAGTACTTATAACGTTTCCTTGAGAATCTAAAATGTAATAGTAACCCTTGCTGTCTTTTACTAGTCGGGACATCAAGGTAGAATATTGATTCTCGCCTATAAAAACTATTAATGAACCGAATTCATTGCTTTCATTCTGTGGAAGTGACTGTAAATATGTGATCTCTTTGCTGTTCCTGCTATCCACCGCAATATCTTGCGAAGGCACATAATGCTTATAATGATATTGATCTAACAACTGCTTCCACTCTTTATACGACATGCCTTTGTATTTATATACGGCGTTGTAAAACATATAAGGCGTGTACATTCCACTGCTGGATACGATAACTCCATTTTTCTTGGAATAAATAAAAATATCGTCTAAAAAATTATTAGGAGCTCTATACACAGCTAAATCCTTGATAACATCCATAATCAACAAGCGGGTGTCCACGTCCATAGGACCGCTATTGTATAAAAAGCTCCTTATCCTGGGATTGGACGACAACTCAAACGAAAGTTTATCTAACTCTTTTGCCCTCACGTCTATGACGTCAGCTGCTTGTCGCAGCATCGTCATATTTTCTCTCTTAACAGCTGTTTCCACGATGCTCGAAGTCTTTATATAATTGATGGTACCTATTATAGATATAGGGATGATCAAGATCAAGACGTAAGAAAAAAATATCTTGTAAAAAGTTTTTATCTTCCGAGTCATACCTTTCCGATTCCCCCTTTTGGCATGTCGCCCGTTGACGGAAAAACTATTTTCTCTATTTATCTCTATTTATTATTATAAAAAAAATCTATAGCCTTCTGATGCGCCATATTTTCCACTTCATCATCTAGGGGTATAAGTTCATTTATTCCATGCCTGGCTAAAGCGCGAGAAATCAGCATATCAGTCAGCACAGGGTTTTTAGGAAGTAATGGGCCATGTATATAAGTCCCAAAAACATTTTTGTAAACAGCACCTTCATACCCATCAATGCCATTGTTGCCATTACCTACTAATACCTTCCCTAGCGGCTTTACCTTATCTCCTAGATACGTCCTACCCGAATGATTTTCAAAACCCACTATCATCTCCCCGGAATCCAGTTGTACCACCACATTGCCTACAAGGCGATCTTTCCCACTCTCTGTATATACATCTAATAATCCCATTCCAGGTATTACAGTGCCATTCTGAGCTCTATAATAATTACCTAATAATTGATATGAACCGCAAACAGCCAGTATGACAACCCCGTTCTCCGCAGCATCTTTAAGGGAAGGGGCTTTGACGTTAAGAAGATCTTCTGACATAAGGTTTTGCTCCTTATCCTGCCCCCCTCCCATAAATACTATATCATAGTCATTGAAATCCACATTATCTCCAATGCCCACCTTATCAACTAATACATCTATTCCTCTCCATTGGCAACGTTTTTCAATGGCTATCACGTTTCCTCTATCGCCGTACAGGTTCATGAGGTCAGGATATAGATAGCATAATTTTAACAAATCTATCCCTCCCAAAAGGGTTTCGCGTAACCGGATTTTTCCAACATTCTCCTTAACTCCAACATACAGGTGTAAGTAGGCAATACAAACAACACATCTCCCTCAGGGACTCTTGAAATAGCTTCTCTCAAAGCCTTTTCCATATCGTTTATAGTAATTACCTCGCTCTCCACTTCCGCGTACTTAAGCCTAAGGGTCAATTCCTGAGCCCTCCTGCCAGTAGTGACAATCTCTTTGAGACCCTTCATAAGCGCTAGTTCCTCAAAATCTACATCCCATATCCATGACACATCCGTTCCGTCAGCGTACTTATCGTTCAACGCCAACAACAGATGTTTATTCCCTTCCAAGGAGGCTATAGTGTTTATTACCTGATTGTAACCAGCGGGATTTTTTACCAGAAAAAACATCACTCTTTTATTGCCTACCTCAACAATTTCTCCGCGCCCAAAAGACGTTTTGTTCTGGGCCAAGCCATCTCTGATCACTTCAGGCTCTACTTGGAACACACTAGCTACCGCCACAGCTGCCAACGCATTGTATACATTGTACATCCCCACCATGGGTACGTAAATGTCCAAGTCTTTTTTAAAACACTTTACAGCTAAATGAGAACCTGATATATCTCTGTCCACCAGTTTTAATAGGGATACATCAGGTTCTGGCCTGCTATGGCCACACTCTGGACATTTGTACTCTCCTAAATGAGAGTACACATACCTTATGTATATATACTCCGAACCGCAATTGTCACATATCTGAACGTCCAGATCTTCTCTTTGCCCCTCAGAAATATCCCTATCGTCTACCCCAAAGAATATGCTATTGGCGTGATACCTGCTCAACCCTGCTACCCTAGGGTCATCGGCGTTTAGTACGATTTTACATTCCCTTGATAGCTTTTTTAAACCTTTATCTATTAGATATAATGTCCTATCGATCTCAGTATACCTGTCCAATTGATCTCTAAAGAGGTTTGTCACAACTACCGCATGGGGTTTAATCTCTTTACACGCTAGGGGCATAGTGGCTTCATCCACTTCTAATAGCAATATGTCACCTTTAGGTTTCCCTAAAAAGCTACAGCCATTCAATACCGACGTAGTCAAACCCGATATAAGGTTAGCACCGCTCACATTATTTAGCACTTTATATCCATTTCTCTCAAATATGCTTTTGATCATCCTGCAGGTAGTAGTTTTACCATTGGTTCCCGTCACAATAATGCGACCTTTGGTAAACCTGCCTGCCAGCTTTTCCAATAGATGCGGATCTATTTTTCGCACTATTTTCCCTGGCAGACTAGTGCCACCACGTCCTATAGCCCTGAGAAATCTTTGAGTGAACTTTCCAACTATAATAGCAAAAATAAGCCTCAGATCCACTGGGTTTACATCTCCATACAAAAATAATATATATATATTCAAAACAATGTTAATCGCTATAAAATATGATAACATAAATGAGTTAAAAAAAAAGACCTAAACGGCCTGTGAAATGCAGTTACCTTTATCATCTATTTTTAACATAAAATATAAACATTATTCATCTGCTTCGCAATACTTATTCAAGGTTTCCCATAGTTCTCTATCTACTTTTTTTAAGTTAATCGGCTTCATGTTTTTATCCGTAAACGCCAATCTCACATATCCCTCGGCCAAAAGCTCCACGCCATTCAGTATTTCATATTGAAATTTTATGGTAGCCGCTTTTAGTTCGGCGATCTTGGTGTTAATAGTCAACACCTGATCGTACATTGCAGGCTTAACGTAATGGCAAAAGTTCTCTACCACCGGCATAAATATCCCCTTCCCCTCTAACGCCTTATATGGGATATTTATGTCCCTCATGTATTCTGTACGTCCCACTTCAAACCAAACAAAATAATTGACATTGTAAGCAACGCCCATCTGGTCGGTCTCTGCATACCTTACCCTTACTTTGGTCGTGTGCAAAAAGGTCACCTCTCTACCACGTGCACTTTTATGAGGTTAGTAGTGCCAGTCTGATTAACAGGAACGCCAGCAGTAATCACTACCGTATCCCCCTCCCTTACGAAACCTGATGCCAACGCCGTTTTAACAGCCTCTTCAATCATCTCGTCGGTGGAGTTTACAGCTTTTGTTATGAGGGGATATACACCCCATACAAGAGACAATTGCCTCGTCACCATGCGATCATATGTAACCGCTATTATAGGCGCAGCAGGCCTGTATTTTGATACCATTCTGGCCGTCAAACCAGACTTGGTGGCCGTTATTATGGCGGTGGCACCTAGGTCCTGAGCCGTAGTGCATGTAGCATGGCTTATAGCGTCGGTCACTGTAGCGTGAGAGCAATATTTTTCCCTTAGCAGCCTTTCATAATCAATGGCGTCCTCAGTCCTGGCAGCAATCCTAGCCATCATCTTCAAGGACTCTATAGGGTATTTTCCTGCTGCGGTTTCTCCTGACAACATTATGGCATCTGTCCCATCAAAGATAGCATTAGCTACATCAGCGACTTCTGCCCTGGTAGGCCTGGGGTTGCGTATCATAGAATCCAGCATCTGGGTGGCCGTTATTACAATTTTACCTGCGTCGTTGCATTTTTTAATAATTCGCTTCTGCACCAAGGGAACTTCTTCAGCTGCAATCTCTACCCCAAGGTCTCCTCTAGCTATCATGATACCATCCGACACTTCTATGATTTCGTCGATATTGTCCACGCCTTCACTGGTTTCGATTTTAGATATGATCTTTATATGAGATCCTCCGTTTTTTTCCAGAAGCTCTCTTATCTCAAGGACATCTGACGCTTTTCTTATAAATGATGCAGCGATAAAATCGACGCCTTTTTTTATGCCAAAAATTATATCGCTTATATCCTTTTCTGTTACAGAAGGCAAATTAACTTTAACCCCTGGAACGTTTACGCCTTTGTTGTCACCCAGTATTCCGCCGTTTTCCACAAGGCATTTTATATCGCCGCCGTCGATATCCATTACTTTCAAGGCTATAAGCCCATCATCTATAAGAATGGTATCTCCAGGCTTTACATCCTCAGGTAAACCTCGATATGTTATACTGCAAAACCTCTTATCACCTATTACATCTCTGGTAGTGAGTACAAATTCTTGGCCTTCTGTCAACTCCACGCTTCCATTTTGGACTTTACCTGTCCTAATTTCAGGGCCTTTGGTGTCCAACATAATTCCTACTTCCGCCGATTCTCTTTCGCATATTGACCTGACCATGTCAATGGTTCTGCCGTGCTCCTCCTGAGTTCCATGGGAAAAATTGAGGCGCACCACGTTGAGGCCGTAACTCAGCAAAAGTTTAAATATCTCGGGGTCTCTACTTGCAGGTCCCAGTGTACATATAATCTTGGTCTTTCGCATTTTCCCACCCCATCAAATTGAAAGGATCTTAGCTAAATTGTACAACTCCATATCAATAGTCTTTTTCATTTTAAGGGCTTCGTCGATGTCCACATCGTACAACGCGTCGTTTTTTATCCCTATAACCCTGTTGGTAGCGCCCTGCATCAAAAGCTCCACAGCCCTTGCTCCCATCCTGCTGGCCAGAAGCCTGTCAAAAGCCGTGGGACTACCCCCTCTTTGTATATGTCCTAAAACGCTAAACCTTATATCCAATGATGGCATTTTTTCTTTTATCATCTTT
The DNA here is from genome assembly GCF_000427425.1 of Caldanaerobius polysaccharolyticus DSM 13641. Lineage (NCBI taxonomy): Bacteria > Bacillati > Bacillota > Clostridia > Thermoanaerobacterales > Thermoanaerobacteraceae > Caldanaerobius > Caldanaerobius polysaccharolyticus. The sequence continues at coordinate 526,730 of NZ_KE386494.1, forward strand.
GCAAAATCCTCTGCGCGCCCCACGCCTTCTGCTAGAATTATTATGTGGTGTAATTTCCCTCTCTTTATTCCATAATCAATTTTGCTCACAATTTCATCGATATCGTACTTTACCTCAGGTATCAACACGGATTCAGCTCCACCAGCCAAGCCAGCGTACAAGGCTATATAACCGGCATTCCTGCCCATGACCTCGATTATGCTTGTCCTCTCGTGGGACGACATAGTATCTCTGATCTTATTTATAGCGTCCAAAACCGTATTCACAGCCGTATCAAAGCCTATTGTGTAATCAGTACACGCTATATCGTTATCGATTGTACCAGGAAGCCCTATTGTATTAATACCGTATTTGCTTATATCCCTAGCACCTCTATACGAACCGTCACCGCCTATGACCACGAGCCCATCTATATTATGCTTCTTTGCCACCTCAGCTGCCTTTTTTAAGCCTTCCTCTGTCTTAAACTCCTCACACCTTGCTGTTCTCAGAATAGTGCCGCCTCTATGAAGTATATCGGCCACAGACGAAACATCCAGCTCTTTAATCTCATCATGTATAAGGCCGTTGTAGCCCCTGTATATACCCAACACCTTAAGCCCATAATATACACCTGTACGAACTACCGCTCTTATAGCAGCGTTCATTCCGGGGGCGTCTCCACCGCTTGTAAGCACACCTATTGTCTTTACCATTTTAAAACCTCCTAACAATAATTATATGTAACAAGTATGTTATGAGCATCTTCTGCTTCCGCTTCCGGCACCAGCACCTCATAAATACCTTTTCTCTTTTTGCTCAATGACCGGATTTTTACTAAAAATCCCTCTGATGTGAGCTTGTCCTTGATCTTATTTGCCACATCTTCATCAGAAGCGACATAAATAACGGTCCACATAAAACCGCCTCCTGAAAAAACCAACCCATAACATATCCAATTTTAATTTTAATCTTTTTTATAGAGTTTTGCAATAAACAAACCTCACACTATCCTTGCCCAGGGCATCCTCCAAAAGGTTTAGCAGATTTTCATCCTTCCTTACCCAGAGTACCCGTTCAGCCATGACCATTTTTTTATCTCTTTCCGAATATATAAAAACAGGCACATCTCCCCTAAAGCGGCTCAACATATTCCTTATCTTGCTTAAATAAGAAAAATCGGGTACCTTAATGTAAAGTTTATCCAAAGCCTTGTCCTTTGTCAGTACGCTTATGTCCTCGCATATAACCTTGGGGCTCTCATCTTCTCTTAAACTTACTCTACCGGTTATGAGCACGATATTATCTTGCACGATGATTTCCTTTTTCTTCTCGTATATATTCGGAAACACGATCACCTCAAAAGATCCGTACATATCTTCTACAGTGACAAAAGCCATCATACTGCTGGACTTTGTAAATTTCACTTTTACCTCTGTTATCAGCCCTCCTATTGTAACCAGCTGATTATCCCTTAAAACTCCTTTTTCGTAACCCTGCTCGTATTCCAGCTCTTGCTGCATAAAGTCTCTGCTATCCACGTTACACAGCTTTTTCATTTCCTCAGCATACTCTGATAAAGGATGACCACTTACATAAACCCCTAAAACCTCTTTCTCCAATGCCAACAGCTTGCGGCGGGGAAACTCTGGTATATCCGGTAACTCTTCATTTTTAGGGATTACATCTGAACCCTCAAAAGCCATATCAAAAAGCGATACCTGGCCTTCTGCATTTCTCTTCCAATTATTTATTCTGGCATCGATCAACTTGTCGTATAACGCCATATACTGGGACCTTTTGCCTCCCAGGGAATCAAAAGCCCCTGCCTTTATCAAGCTTTCCAAAGATCTTTTATTTAATTCCCCCCATTCCAATTTATTCACAAAATCCGATAGGCTGGTAAACTTACCTTTTTGCGTCCTCGCCCTGATGATGGTATCTATAAGCCCTTGTCCTACATTTTTTATAGCCAAAAGTCCAAATCGTATTTTGTTTCCACATACTGAAAATTTTTCCACGCTTTCATTGATATCAGGGGGAAGAATCTCTATGCCCATCTTTCTACATGCCTGGATGTAAAAAGCGACTTTATCCGTATTGTCCATGACACTGGTCAAAAGAGCCGCCATAAACTCCACAGGGTAGTGGCATTTCAAATACGCTGTCTGATATGCCACGACAGCATAAGCCGCTGCATGGGCTTTATTAAAAGCGTAATTAGCAAAATCCACCATTTCATCAAAAATCTTATTGGCCGTAGCCTCATCGATGCCGTTTCGTATAGCCCCTGGCACCACTATATTTCCGCTTTCATCGGTTATACCGTATATGAAATTCTGCCTTTCTTTCTGCATCACGTCCATTTTTTTCTTAGCCATAGCTCGCCTTACCAAATCGGCTCTGCCCAGAGAATACCCAGCTAATTTTCTGACTATCTGCATTACCTGTTCCTGGTATATAAGGCACCCGTAAGTCACGTTCAGTATATCCTCCAAGAGAGGATGATCGTATTTTATGAGCTCAGGGTTGCGCTTATTTTTTATGTAGACAGGTATTTGATCCATAGGCCCCGGCCTATACAGAGATATGCCCGCTATAATGTCTTCAAGACTATCTGGCTTTAATTCCATCATGAACTGGGTCATACCGGCGCTTTCTAACTGAAATATACCCTCTGTATTGCCTTCACTTATAAGCTTATAGACGTTTTTGTCATCGTATTTTAATCGGTCAAGATCTATATCTTCTCCTTTGGCATCCTTGACCATTTGTATCGTGTCCTTAATCACAGACAGGGTCCTCAATCCCAAAAAATCTATTTTCAAAAGTCCCATTTCTTCCAATGTAGTCATGGGAAACTGGGTAGTGACTACATCATCGTTTTTTTGCAGCGGAACTATTTCCATAAGGGGAAGCTTTGATATGAGAACGCCAGCTGCGTGGGTAGACGCATGCCTCGGAAGTCCTTCTAACTTTCTAGCCGTATCTATCAGGTTTTTCACCTTGGGACTGGTATGATATAGTTGTCTGAGTTCGCCGTTTAATTCCAGCGCCCTGTCTATAGTCATGCCTAATTCCAATGGAACTTTCTTAGCAATCTGATCTACCTCGGCATAAGGGATGTTAAGGGCTCTTCCCACGTCCCTGATGGCCGCACGAGCTGCCATGGTACCAAAGGTTATTATCTGAGCCACATGATCTGCACCGTACTTGTGCACCACGTAATCTATTACTTCTCCTCTTCTCTCGTACTCGAAGTCTGTATCGATATCAGGCATGCTAATCCTCTCTGGATTTAAAAATCTCTCGAATACCAATCCGTATTGTATAGGATCTATTTTGGTTATGCCAAGGCAATAAGCTACAAGGCTTCCCGCTCCAGAACCTCGTCCAGGCCCTGTCAGTATTCCCTTTTCCCTGGCATATCTTATAAAATCCCACACTATGAGAAAATACTCCACGTAACCCATGTCATTGATTACCTTAAGCTCATATTCCAGCCTTTGCACAAGGTCATCGGTGATATGTTTGTATTTCTCTTTAAGCCCTTTAAAGCAAAGCTCTCTAAGGTACTGATAATTGGTCATGCCTTGAGGAGCTTTAAAGTCAGGGAGATAAACCTTTCCAAATTCAAAGGATACATTACATTGTTCAGCTATCTTAACAGTATTGGAGATAGCTTGCGGTATATCCTTAAAAAGGCTATACATTTCCTCAGGGGATTTAAGATAATGCTGGTCGCCATCAAATTTCATCCTATCCTCATCTTCCACTGTTTTACCTGTCTGAATACACAAGAGTATATCCTGGGCAGCGGCATCTTCTCGGCAGGTATAATGGACGTCATTGGTCGCTACCAGCGGTATGCCGGTCTCATCAGCTAGCTGCAGGATAAGTTTATTTACTTCCTTTTGCTCTGGAATACCTGAGTCCTGAAGCTCTAAATAAAAATCACCATTGAATACTTCTCTGTAAAAAAGCGCTAAATCTCTAGCCCCATCGTAATCCCCTGCTAAAAGCCTAGAAGGTATTTCCCCTGAAAGACATGAAGAAAGGGCTATAAGCCCTCCTGAATAAGACTTTAAAAGCTCATGATCCACCCTGGGCTTATAATAATGGCCTTCAATAAATCCCAGAGACACTAGCTTTACCAAGTTTTTATAGCCCGTCATATCTTTAGCCAGCAATATGAGGTGATAATTTGCTTGATCTAACTTGGGGTCGCGGTCAAATCTGCTTCTGGCAGCCACGTACACCTCACAGCCGATAATAGGTTTAATTCCCTCTTCTATACATTTTTTATAAAAATCCATTACGCCATACATGACGCCATGATCTGTTATAGCCAATGACTTCATTTTCAGCTCTTTTGCCCTATTCACAATGTCAGATATGCGCGAAGTCCCATCCAATAGGCTGTATTCGGTATGAACGTGAAGGTGTACAAAATCCACAGCAAAAACCCCCTTACACCTCATATGTATCCACGATAAAGAGAGAGAGATGTTCCATTAAATCTATTTCTTCGTATTTGCCCTCTTCATTTTCGTCGATAACCCTGACTACAGGCCTGTCCTGCATGTCGGGGTTATTGCGTACAACTATTCCCTTTTGACCTGTATTTAAAATAACACCTGAACCAACAGGATACAAGGCAATAAACCTTAAAAAGGTATTTACAAGATCGTAATCAAACTGGCTCATAGACATAGATCTCAAGTATTCTACCGCATCAGGTATTTTCATCTTGCGGCGGTAAACCCTGTTGGAAGTGAGGGCATCATAAACATCGCATATAGCCGCTATCTTCGCAAACTGGTGTATATTATCTCCTTTGAGTCCCAATGGATAGCCTTTACCATCAGGCCTCTCGTGATGACACAGAGCTATATAGCAGGAATAACCTGAAATCTCTCCGCTCTCTTTTAACATCTGATACCCATAAATAGTATGTCTTTTGATCTCGTCAAACTCGGCCGGGGTGAGCTTAGAGGGCTTCTTCAGTATGCAATCGGATATACACACCTTACCTATATCGTGAAGAAGAGCGCCTGTGCCCAATTCACTTAATTTTATCCTGTCGTACCCTAAAGCCAAACCTAACATCAGCGATAACACACACACGTTAACGCAATGGCTAAAGGTGTACTCGTCCTTTGCCCGTATATCTTGGAGATTCACCAGCATTTCGGATCTTTCCAGTAATTCATCAATGATAGATTCTACAATGGCTTTAGCTTGACTCGTGTCTACGTGTTTGTTCATGCTTATTCTTTCCATGGTGTTTTTTACGAAGATTTTCGCGTTTAACCTCGTTTCATCGGATATTACGTCTTTTATCACCACATCTCTGGATAAATCGTCCTCAATATAAACATCTGTAATACCTACTTCCTTTAGCCTCTTTATGTACTGTTCAGTGAGTACAACGTCTTTGTTAAGAAGCAACTGACCATTGGCGTTGTATACCGCTTTAGCTATGACCATACCTGGCTTTAAATTATATGTGCTAATAAGCCTCATACACATCTCCCAACTTTAAACAAAAAATAAAGGGTTTTATTTACCCTATAACTTCATCAGATGAATCCGAACTCAGAAGCTCAGCTAGCGTTTCTACAGCCTTTACCTCATCATCTCCATTGGCTATTATGGTTATAGTTGCTCCTTTTGACACGCCCAGTGACATAATACCCATGATGCTTTTAGCATTAACCCTTTTTTCATCTTTCTGAATCCATATTAACGAGTTAAAATTACCTGCTACCTGCACAAACAAAGCCGCAGGCCTGGCATGCAAACCCGTCTTATTTTTGACTACTACCGTCTTTTTATACAATTCACACATCCCCTCTCTGTTCTCTTATCTTTTTGGCTATGTCTTCTATTTTCTTTAAACGGTGATTTACTCCCGATTTACCCAATGGCGGGTTTAGCAATTGTCCCAATTCTTTTAAGCTCAGATCTCTGTTCTCTAAGCGGATGACTGCCAGCTCATATAGCTCTTCAGGGAGGCTTTTTAGGCCTACAGTACTATCTATGTACTGTATGCTTTCAAGCTGCCTTAAAGCCGCATTTACCGTTTTGCTCAAATTGGCGGTTTCACAATTTACGATTCTGTTGACGTTGTTTCGCACATCTTTAAATACTCTCACGTTTTCAAAATCCAGCAGAGCTTTGTGAGCGCCAACCATGTTTAAAAAATCTACTATCTGTTCTCCCTCTTTTAAGTATACTATATAATTATTTTTTCGCGCAATGATTTTTCCTTTAAGTTCAAAGAATCTTAATAACTCCCCAATGCTGAAAGCGTATTCCTCACTTCTGACCACCATTTCTAAATGGTAGCCTTTCTCGGGATCATTAAGAGAACCGCATCCGAGAAAGGCCCCTCTTAAATACGCCCTCTTTTCCCTATCGCCGTCGATTATGCGGTCGAGTATTTTATTGTTGATATCCCAACTACCGTCACTTGTTATAAGTATTATACCACATTCCATAAGGATTTTAAATGCATTTTCACCTTCGATTGTAATAAAATATAAATTGTGCTTGCCGAGATACCTGTTTCTTTTAATGCATACCTCCTGCCTAAAGCCAAAAACCTCCTTTATCAGCACGTATATCTTCTTTATTATGGCAGCATTTTCAGAAGATATTCTCACGGCAATGCCCTTCATCCCATGTACTTCTATATATCCGCAGGTGTGTATCAGCGCCGATAGTTCCGCTAATTCACACGACCTCTCCTCATCTTTTACTCTACTCAATTCTTCTTTTACTTGATGGGAAAATGACAAAAACTTACACCCCTTTGTCTCTTTGGGAAGACTTATAATCCTCCCATTCCTGTTTATTTTTAGAGTTAATCCATCTGCCGTATTCCTCTGAATTCAACCATTTGACGTACTGCTGATAATCTTTCCACTCCTGATACTCTCTGGAATTCTTCCAGAAATTGAATTCTTCCAGCATCGTCCACCTTTTAAACTCTTGAAATTCAAGCCATTTATACAGGTTTATACTTCTCCCGTAAAGGTTGTCGTAGACTTTATAGTACTCGTAATCCCTTCCGTACTTTGGTCCAGGCAACGCAATCATCTCCTTAATGTACCACAGTTTATAGTACATTATATGAGGATTGCGTAGAAAAGTACTAAGCCTGGACTACGTGTTCGTGCTCATCGTGAGGCCGAGTGCTAACGCTGTTAGACCACTTGCCGCATTTGTCGCCCCACCGCGCCACCACTATGTCGTTCTGTATAAACTCCACCACTTCGCACATATTGGGGCATCCGTCGCAGTCAAAACCGTTGGTCTTATACGTGAATTCCGTGACTTTGAAACCTTTAAAATTAGTGGCTTTATTTCTCACAGCATCTTTTGCAAGCAACGCGGCCCCTATAGCTCCCATTACGCCATGGTATTTGGGCACTATGACCTCCATCCCCAGCGACCTTTCAAAAGCCGCTTTTATCCCCTTGTTGGCAGCAACTCCACCCTGAAACAAAATAGGTTCCTGTATATCTTTTCCTTTACCTACGTTGTTGAGATAATTCCTTACCAAAGCCTCGCACAAACCATTTATTATATCAGGGAGGCTGTAACCCAGCTGCTGCTTGTGTATCATATCGGATTCGGCAAATACCGTGCATCTTCCCGCAATCCTAACTGTCTCCTTAGCCTTTAAAGCCATGTCTCCAAACTCTTCGATGGGAATATTCAACCTGTGGGCCTGTTGATCCAGAAAAGATCCTGTACCCGCCGCACATACCGTGTTCATGGCAAAGTCTGTCACGATCCCGTTTCTCAATATTATAATTTTTGAGTCCTGCCCTCCGATCTCAAATATGGTTCGCACGTCAGGTTTTATATGGGTGGCCGCTACAGCATGGGCCGTTATCTCGTTTTTCACTATATCAGCACCGATTATAAGCCCAGCCAGTTTTCTGCCACTTCCCGTAGTCCCTGCCCCAACTATCTCCACATTCCCAGGCATGGCCTCCTGAAGCAATTCCAAGCCTTTTAAAACCGCTTTTATTGGTTGTCCCTGCGTCCTTATATATATACTGGTTATGACGTCTCCTGATTCGTCCACCAGCGCCAGATCAGTACTCACAGAACCCACATCAACTCCAAGATAAGCCTTCACTTGATACCGCCTCCTTACTGTCCCGTTTCTTATGTAAAAGATCTATAAAGGCTTCCAGCCTCGTCTGATAACCTGCTGTTCCCGTGTTTTCATCATAGCTTAAAGACATAATAGGCACATTCATGTCCTTGCTTACCCTCTGAAGTATGCCCTGGGCCACTATCTCAGGCGTGCACGTAAAAGGAAATATGTGTATTATGCCATCGCATTGGCCAGCGTATTTTACGGCATTTCCTATGGAATTTACCCCATGTCCTCCTATATGCCTTTTAAGATACGGCCTGGCGTATTTCTTTATCCTCTCAAACTTCCACACAAATACACTGGACATCAAGTAGTCACTTAAATACTCGGTCTTTATCACTTCAGCGCCCAGCTCGTTGAGTTCTTTGTATATGTTCTGGCTCGGATATGGCTCCAGCAGGAAGTATATCTCACCGATAACAACGATTTTTAACGGGTCCCTATCGTCTTTTTCCTCTAAAGATCTCAGCGCTTCTATCCCATCTCTCGTAACCTTTTTTATCTCCTTCACTGAGTCGGCTTCATCCAATTTGTCGATATACTTTTCAAATATGCGAGTAGCCTCGCCTCTCTTCCTCTCATGGGCACGGGAAATCAAAAGCTGCCTCTCCAACCTATCTGAAGATACGATTTTTCTCCAAGCAAGATTGAGGCCGTGAAGTACGTTTTTTACAGTGGCTTTAGGAAAAAGCGGAGCCAAGTCCTGCAAAAATCCTTTTAAATCGCGGTCAGGAGGGTCTACCACCACCATCTTTACATCATATCCCAGATCTCTAAGTATTTCTTTTTGAACTTGGCCATAATAGCCAAAACGGCACGGCCCCACGCCTCCCAGCATCACTATTGCCTCCGCGCCCTTTTCTATCGCTTCAATGTAATTCCCTACATTGATTTTCAATGGCAAGCAGGCCAGCTCCGGCGAATGCTGCACACCTATATCCAAGGTCTTTTTGGTTATAGGTGGAGGCACTATAACCTCTGCTCCCAGATGTTCAAAAAGGCACTTGAGTGCAATACTTAAGCTCCCCATGTGAGGAAACGTAATCTTCATCGCCCCACCGCCTCCTTTAGCCTCAAAAGGTCAATAAAAGCCTCTAACCTCGTCTGGAGGCCCGCTTCACCCGACTGTTCGTCAATAGTAAGGCACAGTAGCGGAAGCGTCTTTTTTCTCTTGTATTCCCTCTCTACCAGCTCTTTTATAAGGGAATCAGGGCCGCAACCGAAAGCAGTCACCATAATGACACCATCCACATTCTCCTCGTCTAGAAAATAAAGCCCAGCACCCAATAGCTGTCTCCCGTAAGTCCAGAACATGTCCTTTTTAAAATGAGACGCTCCCTGGGCGATCTGCTCTTCCGTGAGCATATCAGCAGTAATTACCTGGCAACCCATGTCATTAAGCCTGTCTATTATCGACATATTTATGTAGTCATCGTAGATATCGTACGAATGACCAATAAGTCCTATCCTCATGCCATATCGCCTCTTCTCAGGGCTCACGTGGGCCCCAAAGAGGATTTTAAGGGCATCGTTGGCCGTCGTCTCCTTCAAAAGCCTCTCGTATTCTCTCTGCACCCTATCCGCCTTATCTCGGGCTTCTTTTATCTGGTGTACATCCTTTGTAAACATTCTGCCCAGCCTTATAACTTCCCTATCAAAGGCCTTTTCTCCTTTATAAAGATTTACTTCCATTTCTATAACAGGGGGAATATCGTCCAGCATCGCTTTCACCAGATCGGGTAAACCCAGGAATTTGGCACATAGATACCTATTCTTCTCTACGCTGACTATACGGGGTACAAATATACAATCAACGCCTTTGCCTTTTAAATCCAGTATATGCCCAAACATCACTTTGACAGGCAGACATGCCTCATCAACGCTGTTCTTTACCCCTGCATCCAGAATAGCCTTGTTGGTCCTGGAAGACACCACTACTTTGTTTCCCAACGTCTCAAGAAATACCTTCCACCATGGGAAAAAATTATAGTACAATAAAGCCCTGGGTACACCGATGACCACTTTAACACCTCCCATAATATCTTAGACATATACCGCATATATAATACCGTTGTCCTCACTCTTATTGTTTTACTATATTATACCTCAAAGTCAAATATTTTCACCAGTGAATTTTAAATGAGAGATAATATGGTATCAGCGAGCACTTCTTCATCATGGCGTATCAATCCCTTTACAACTTTAACCAGTTCCTTGCTTACCACTGTACCATATACATCTACACCATCGGGATATACAGGATAAGCACCATCTTTTTGATAAAACTTTAAAAGCTCTAAAGGAATAGGCATGCTATTGGCCACAATGTAATCAAGCTTTGTTATCTTACCTATCCTCATAAGTTCTTTAACATGGTCAGAAGCCGTATAGCCATCAGTCTCCCCGGGCTGTGTCATAATATTTAAAACGTATACCTTTTTAGCCGTAGACTTATTAATTGCCTCCGATACGCCTGGTATCAGAAGATTGGGCAATATGCTGGTATAGAGGCTGCCAGGCCCTAAAACAATACAATCTGCCGTCTCCAGGGCATTTATAACCTCAGGCAAGGGTTCCACGTCATCGGGTTGAATGCCAAGCTCCACAATACGAGTTTTTTTGGCCTTAGAGTATTCCGGTATACGGGACTCACCTATTATAACGCCCCCGTCCTCAAAAACCGCCTTTAGCTGTATATTCGACAACGTCACAGGAAGCACTCTACCTACCACAGCCAGCACATCACTCATACGCCTTACAGCCTCTTCAAAATTACCCGATATCCCATTCATCGCCGCAAGAAACAAATTGCCAAAACTTTGCCCTTTTAACATGCCCTCTGTAAAGCGATAATTTAAGAGTTTATACATTATAGGCTCTGTATTAGCCAAAGCCAATATGCAATTTCTTATATCGCCGGGAGGCAATATACCCAGATCTTGCCGCAGCATACCTGACCCTCCACCGTCATCTGCTACTGTCACCACGGCAGTTATCCTGGAGGTACGTTTTTTAAGCCCTCTTAAAAGGGTAGATAAACCCGTGCCACCTCCCAAAGCGACGATATTAACATCTTTTCCTCCCTCTCCCATATCGATACCTCTTTCATTTTAATATATCCCTATGCTCTACAAACACAGCGTAGTCATTTTTGCGCAAATAGTTGTACAGCTCGTTGGCAACAGTCACCGACCGATGTTTGCCACCAGTGCAACCCACCGCTATGACCAATTGCGTTTTGCCTTCTTTTACGTAATACGGAATTAGAAATTGCAGTATGTCGTATAACTTGGCCATAAATTCTTTAGTTACAGGAAAGCTCAACACATAATCCCTCACAGGAGCATCATTCCCTGTTAAATCCTTAAGCTCCTCTATATAAAAGGGATTAGGTAAAAACCTGACGTCAAAAACCAGATCGGCATCCAGTGGAATACCTGACTTGTAGCCAAAAGAAACGACTGTTATAACCAATCCTTTAAATTTTCGCCCCTCTAAGAATATGTTGGCCAACTGCTCTCTCAGCTGTGAGATAGTCAGGTTAGAGGTATCGATTATCGCTGTAGCTTTATTGCGTATAGATTCTAGCCTCTTTCTCTCGTCATGTATAGCCGCAATAACCCTTCCATCGTGGGCAAGAGGGTGCTTGCGCCTGCTCTCTTTATACCTCTTTATTAGCGCGGTATCGCTGGCTTCCAGAAACAATATCTCATATTGGTAATTCATTTTCTGCAAATACTCAAGGCTCGAATTGAGGTCATCAAAAAATTGCCCTCCTCTTAAATCAATAACCAGCGCTACTTTGTCTATTTTTTTTGATTCCGTAAATAGCTCGGAAAGCTTGGGAATCAAAGATGGAGGCAAATTGTCAATACAAAAATAACCCATATCCTCCAAAGCTTTAACAGCCTGGCTGCGCCCCGCTCCGGATAAGCCTGTTATTATGACAAACCTCATCTGTTCCTCTCCCCTTGTAACCTTCTATTCTCCCACAATTTTAACCTCAGGTTCCAGCTCTACCCCAAATTTATCGCGTACGGTCTTCCTCACATGCTCTATCAACCTCAACACGTCGTCAGCCGTGGCGCTGCCCAGATTTACTATGAATCCAGCGTGTTTTTCAGAAACTTGGGCATCGCCAATTCTAAAGCCCATTAAGCCAGCTTCCTGAATAAGCTTACCGGCGTAATAGCCCGCCGGCCTTTTAAATACACTACCAGCACTGGGCTGAGATAACGGCTGTTTAGCTTGCCTCCTATGAGTAAAATCATCCATTAGGGCTTTTATGTGACTGCAGTCACCTTTTTGCAATTTCAAAACGGCATTGAGCACAATTTTACCGCTACCTTGTAGTGCTGTCTTCCTGTATCCAAAATCCATATCAGCTTTTGTGTAGGTAAAAACCTGTCCATTTTCATCCATAACAGTACACTTTACAAAAATATCCTGTATCTCATAACCGTACGCCCCGGCATTCATCATCACCGCACCTCCCAGCGTGCCTGGGATACCAGACAGGCCCTCCATGCCAGAAAGTTCATTCTTTAAAGCAATCCTGGCCAATCTTGAAAGCAAGATGCCAGCTCCCGCTTCTAAATTTTCACCATCCACTGTAACCCGGGAGAAATTATCAGCTATTTTTATCACCACGCCCCTTATCCCTTTGTCCTTTACCAGCAAATTAGTGCCATTGCCCATAACAAAGTAAGGAGTGCGGGTTTGTTTGCACCAGATAAGTACATCTCTTAATTCATCCTCATTTCTCGGTAAAACCAGATAATCAGCCTTACCCCCTATTTTAAAAGACGTGTGTCTGCTCATCAATTCATCTTTAAGCACCACGGTTATATCCTCGAGTTTTTTTGCCATACTACTTCCCTTCTACGAAAAAATGTTCTTTTTTTATTATATCATATACTAAAAAGATGTAAAATTAAACAAAAGCTTTTAAAAAACAAAAAGCCTATACCTTCAAAAAGGTACAGGCTTTTGCATCAAGACTATGATATCACCTGAAAAGCGACACAAAAACTAATGTTATGGTGCTTATGAGCTTAATCAACACGTGTAGTGAAGGACCTGCTGTATCTTTAAAAGGATCTCCTACCGTATCACCTACAACTCCTGCCTTGTGGGCATCAGATCTCTTACCACCATAATTGCCTAGCTCTATAAACTTCTTGGCATTATCCCAAGCACCACCGCTGTTATTTAAAAACAATGCCATAATCACACCTGCGATAGTTCCAACCATTAAAAATCCGCCAGCAGCCTCTTTTCCAAGAAGAATACCCACCAAGATAGGCGTAATTACGACTATAAGGCCAGGGACAACCATTTCTTTTAAAGCGCCCTTCGTGACGATATCTACGCACTTAGCATAGTCAGGCTTAGCTTTGCCTTCCATTATACCCGGAATCTCTTTAAATTGCCTTCTAACCTCAAGGATGACGTACTGTGCAGCCCTGCCTACAGCGCGTATAGCTGTAGAGCTAAACAGAAATACTATCATAGCGCCTACAAACGCACCTATAAAGACCTCGGGTTTTCCAATATCTACAGCAAACCAGGACGTAAGCGGTTTGCCCAATATCTTCTTTACCTCATCCAGGTAAGCCGAGAACAGTAAAAAGGTAGCCAGAGCAGCCGAACCCACTGCGTAACCTTTAGTCAACGCTTTTGTAGTATTGCCACACGCATCCAACCTATCTGTCACAAGCCTTATGCTTTCAGGTGCTCCCGACATCTCGGTGATACCGCCTGCATTATCGGTGATAGGCCCAAACGTATCCATAGCTAGTATATATGCCGTAGTGGAAAGCATACCCATCGTGGCAATAGCAGTACCGTAAAGTCCTGCACTGGAAATACCAGGTAATGCAGCTTCGCCCAGTTTATAGGCGATGAATATTGCCAGTGATATAAACACCACAGGAAGCGCCGTAGATTCCATACCTACTGAAACGCCTGTGATTATATTCGTAGCAGGCCCTGTAGTTGAAGCTTTAGATATCTCCTGAACAGGCCTCTTGGTCACAGAGGTATAGTAGTCGGTTAAAAACACAAATATATAGCTCAATATCACACCCGTGACCGCTGAACCATATAATAACCAGTAATTAACTTCCCTTCCATCAGAAAGCTTACCTGACAGCATGGACTTTACCACAAACACGAGAACAATTAAATTTATTATCGTGGTCACTAAATAACCTTTGTTCAAGGCCTTCATGGGGTCTTTGGACTCATCCTTTGCATTTACAAAAAATATCCCTATTATAGATGCAATTATACCTATAGCACGGGCTACAAGAGGAAACAAAATGCCTTTCCACCCAAATATAGGATACAAAGCTACGCCCAGGATCATAGCGCCTATGTTCTCAGCGGCCGTAGATTCAAAAAGGTCCGCACCTCTTCCCGCGCAATCCCCTACGTTATCTCCTACCAAGTCCGCTACAACAGCAGGATTCCTGGGATCATCTTCTGGAATGCCGGCTTCTACCTTTCCTACTAAATCCGCACCTACATCAGCCGCCTTGGTGTATATACCTCCTCCCAGCTGTGCAAACAGCGCCACAAAAGACGCTCCAAAACCAAAACCCACAATCAAAGAAGGAGCTTCTTTTATGAGGGATTCATTACCCGACATCCCACCGTAAAGCAAGAACAGTGTAGCAACTCCTAAAAGCGATAAGGCAGTAACCGCAAGCCCCGTAACAGCTCCACCCCTCAACGCTATCTGAAGGGCTTTATTCAATCCAGACCTGGCACCGGCTGCAGCTCTTATATTTGAGTTAACAGCCATATACATGCCTATGTAACCAGACACAGCCGAACATATGGCGCCCATAATAAACGCAAAGCCTATACGCCATGCGAAATCGCTTGCCACATCGCTACCTTGAGAGAGATGGCCAAAATAATTGGCAATAACAATTATCAGCGCCACTATCACAGCCAATCCACCTATGGTCTTGTATTGCCTATTCAGGAAAGCCATAGCACCCTCTCTTATAGCGCCAGCAATCTCCTGCATTTTTTCATTGCCCTTTTCCTGGGCAAAGATAAATCTGATCAGGCCACATATAACCAAAATTGCTATAACTATAACACCGTAAATTAAAGCAAGATAAGTACCCAATGACACCAACTCCTTTAATTATTGTATGTTGCTACTGATTTTGATGCAAAACCCTTTCTTTACACCAAAATCAAACCCATTTTATATTATAGTAAAATACTGATATTTAGTAAAACGCTTTATTTTTTTATAAGCAGCACTTTTCAGAACAAAAAGGACTATTTTCTCTTTTACTCTCTCTATTTCTCATTAAATCTCGATTTTAAACATCTTTTAAATTTTTCTACTGATGTGTTTACAATCAGGTCTTCAGGAACCTCTGCTTCTCTTATGACCTCATAAGCCTTGTCAAACCTACCTATATCAAAAGCTATATGAGCATCGCTGCCAAGGGACAGCATAACTCCATAATCTCGAGCCAGCCGTGCAATATTCAGACAATTTTCATAACTACCTTTTCGACTGCCCATAAACGTGCCGTTGTTGATTTCTAAAATCTTACCGTACTTTTTAGCGGCGTTTACTACAGCTTCCTGATCAATGGGATATCTGGGATTGCCCGGATGAGCAATGATGTTAACATAAGGATTTTTTATAGCATTTATCATCGCTTCCGTGTTCTCTTCCACGCTACCACCTGGATAGCATATCTCGTGAAGGCTGGCGATCACCACATCCAGTTTTTCAAGGTATTTTTCAGATAGGTCAAGCTTTCCATCGTATCCCATTATATTGGCTTCAACACCCTTTAAAATCTCCACACCGTAAATATTGTCTGGAATCACCCTTAAGTTACCGAAAAAATACTCATGAGGTCCTCCTGGCATAGCAGGACCGTGTTCAGTGATGCATATAAGCTCAAGGCCCTTGTCGGAGGCTACTTTAGCCATTTCTATAACAGTGCTGTAAGCATGGCCTCCTGCTATAGTATGGCTGTGCGTATCCAATACAAACTTCAAACCCTATCACCCTTCCTTTCCGCTCTCTATTTGCTGCAAAAGTCGCTTATTTAATTCCTGGGCGGCATTGTAGCCCATGGACTTCTGCCTATGATTCATGGCCGCCACTTCCATTATTATAGCCAGGTTTCTACCAGGCCTTACGGGTATGGTGAGTTTTGGAAGGTTTATGCCCATGATTTCCATGTACTCGTCCTCAAGGCCCAACCTGTCATAGTATTTTCCTTCCTGCCATTCTTCCAGTTGTACCACCATGTCTATCTCTTTGCTGTTTCTTATGGCGCCGACGCCGTATAGATTTTTAACATCTAGTATGCCGATACCCCTGATCTCTATAAAATGCCTTATCAATTCAGGAGCAGCACCTATTAGGGTATTCTCACCAACTTTCTTTATCTCTACAGCATCATCTGCCACCAGGCGATGACCCCTTTTCACCAGCTCCAATGCCGTCTCGCTTTTACCGATGCCGCTTTCGCCTAAAAGAAGCATGCCCAATCCGTACACGTCCACCAATACTCCGTGGAGTGTTATCCTCGGCGCCAGTTCTTCATTTAAGTAGTTGATCAACCTGTTTATAAATTTAGTGGACTCCTGACTTGTCCTCAGGAGATACCTCCCATATTTTTTAGCAGCGCTCACTATTTCAGGCCTTATTTCCAGCCCTCTTGTTACCACAAGACATGGTATATCGTAGCTGAAAAACTTATCAGCCCTTTCTTTTTTCAATTCATCGCTTAAAGACGCAAAAAAAGACGTTTCAACCATACCCATAACCTGTACGCGCTCATAAGCGAAATGCTTATAATAGCCGTCTAACTGCAATCCCGGCCTGTTTACATCTATTGTCGTTATGGGGATGCTGTCTTTTCCTTCCACGATGATCTCCAGTTCCAGGTCTTTTATCATTTTTTCCACAGTTATACTAATCGACAATTTGATCCCCCTTGTCCTTTTGGCCTCCGCTGTGAAAAAACTCGTAAATGGAAAGGGCTACTTTGCTATTTATGCCTTCAACCTTTTTAAGATCATCCAGCGAGGCATTTTTTATATCTTCAATAGAGCCAAAATGTTTCAAAAGGGCCTTTTTACGGGCTTCTCCTACCCCTATTATATCATCTAAAACAGATTTTGTAACGGACTTACTGCGCAAGATCCTGTGATATGCAATAGCAAACCTGTGGGCTTCTTCCTGTATCTTAGCTACCAGCCTAAAAGCCCGCGAAGTCATCGACATGCTGATTTCCCCGCCTCTATATATCAACCCTCTGGTCCTGTGCTTATCGTCTTTTACCATGCCACATACTGGTATATCAATATTCATATCTCTCATCACATCAAGGGCAGCATTCACATGGCCCTGGCCACCGTCAATTAATATGAGGTCAGGCATCCGCGAAAATTTATCATCGTCTTGTCTTCTGGCGTGCTCAAACCTCCTGAACAGCACCTCTTGCATGCTGCTGTAATCGTCAGGACCTACTACAGTCTTTATTTTAAATCGCCTGTAATCCTCCTTCCTAGGTTTACCATTTTCAAACACCACCATTGAGGCAACTGATTCGCTTCCTTGGACGTTGGAAACATCATAAGCCTCTATCCTATAAGGTGCAGCGTCAAGCCCTAGCATATCTGCCAATTCCAAGGAAGCTTTATCAGTAACCGCATTGTTCTGTTTTTTGTCTAAAGCAGCAAGGTCCATTGCTTTCTCAAGGGTATCTTCTGCGTTGTTTTTCACCATTTTAACTAAATCCAATTTTTCCCCTCTCTTAGGAACAAAAACCCTCACTTTAGATCCCTTAATATCGGAAAGCCATTGAGACAATACCTCTTCCTCTCCTGTCTCACACATCAACAATATTTCTTCAGGTATAAAAGATAAACCCGAATAATACTGTTTGAGAAAACCGGCCATTATTTCACTATCGTCCAAATGTTCTGTGTTTTTTAAAATATGGCTATCTCTATCTATGAGTTTACCTTTTCTTATGAAAAATACCTGCACACATACCCTGTCCCCCTTGCGCGCCAGAGCCACCACATCTACGTCGCCCATATCCAGCTTTAAAACCCTTTGCTTTTCCATGAGTTTTTCTATAGCGGATATCTGATCTCTTAACCTGGCAGCCCTCTCAAAATCTAAATTATCTGAAGCTGCTTTCATCTCTTGTTTCAAAATATCGATAAGCTTATCCTGCTTCCCGTCTAAAAACATGCTCACATCGTGACAAATCCTACGGTATTCTTCATAAGATATCTTTCCTGTGCAAGGCGCCGAGCATTTCCCTATGTGGTAATAAAGGCATTCCCTCATTTTGCCTTTCTTTTTGTCTACATCCACATTGCACGACCTTATAGGGAACATCTTTCTTATTACGTCTATGGTTTCTCTTACCGCATAAGCGCTGGAATAAGGCCCATAGTATTTAGAGCCATCTTTAACCACTTTCCTGGTAAACATTATCCTGGGATACTTCTCATTGGTGATTCTTATATAGGGGTAGTTTTTATCATCCCTGAGCAGTATATTGTACTTGGGCTTGTTCTCTTTTATTAGATTGCACTCCAGTATAAGGGCCTCCAATTCCGATGCGGTTATTATATACTCAAAATCGGCGATATTGTTAACCATTGCACGCACTTTTGGCGACTGATTTTTGCTGTTCTGAAAATACTGCCTTACCCTGTTTTTAAGAGAAATTGCCTTGCCCACGTATATTATCTCATTTTTGTCGTTTTTCATTATATAAACACCTGGTTTTTCAGGCAATGCTTTTAACTTCTGCTGCAAATCCTTCATGTCATCACCTCCCGAGATACGCCGATATCACATCTCTCGCAATGGGCGCCGCAGTAATGCCACCTGTACCGCCTTCTTCCACCAGCACGGCGACAGCTATCCTTGGGTCGTCAGCAGGAGCAAAACCTACAAACCACGCGTTGTCTCTATCTTTACCTGTCTGAGCCGTTCCCGTCTTCCCCGCAACCTGTACGCCTGATATGGCCGCGGCGGTTCCTGTACCGCTGTTTACAACGGATACCATCATGTCCTTTATAGCAGCGGCGATTGCCGGCGAAACTGGCGTCAGAAAGCTCCTTGGCGAAGCACTCTGGACCACTTTGCCGTCAGGGCTTATCACCTCTGATACCATATACGGTTGCATCATAATGCCATTATTGGCTATGGCAGAGGTTATCATAGCCATCATAATAGGGGTAACCTGAACCTTTCCCTGCCCAATGGATCTCTCTGCAAGCTCCACATTATCTGACAACAGCTTAAAAGGTGGAAATGTGCTTTTGGATACAGGCAGGTCAAAATCTAATTCATTATTGAAACCAAAAGCTTCTGCCATTTTGATCATATCGCTTTTGCCTACCTCAAGCCCTATCTTTACAAAAGTAGAATTGCACGAAACCCTGAAAGCATCGCGCAAATTTAAAGATCCATGGGCTTCGCCCTGGTAATCCGATATCTTTCTTCCATCGACTATTACATATCCCTTGCAATTGTAAATTTTATCATTAATCCCAGAAACGTACTTGATCGCTGCGCTGGCTGTCACTATTTTGAATGTAGAACCAGGGGCATACAAACCATTTAACGCCCTGTTCAATAGCGGACTATTGGGATCGCTGTTCAACTGTTTCCAATCGCGGTCAATGGTATTAGGGTCAAAGGTTGGTTTTGACACCAAAGCCAAAACAGCGCCAGTTTTCGGATCCATGGCTACCACTGCGCCTTTATAGTCGCCCAGCGCATTGTACGCTACTCTTTGGAGTTTGCCGTCTATGGTCAACCTCAAGTTATCGCCGATCTTGCTCTTGCCCAGTATTTCTGAGCGCAGCACGTCCACAGGTTTATTGCTCCCTAAACCTAGTAAAGCCCTGTTATAATAAGCTTCTAGTCCCGCGCTTCCATATTGAACGCTTCTGTAGCCTACTATAGGCGAAAAGATCTTTCCATCAGGGTACACGACATTCCAGTAACCATTGCCGTCTTTAGAACTGTATGCCAATACCTGACCGTTTCTGTCGATGATACTTCCTTTCTTGACCTTGCGCTCTTCCATCAACGCCCGAGTATTGTACGGATTTGACAACAGACTGGGAGCATATGAAATCTCAAAATAGGTCATGTACACCACAAGAGACAAAAGCATAAGCGACAATATCCCAAAAACCACTTTTATACTTCTATTGGTCCTATTGGTGTTCAATGCTATCACCTATTCTCTCTGAAACTGACTTGAGTATCCCAAGTAAAATAAAGCTCATGACAATAGAACTTCCTCCATAGCTTATAAATGGCAGTGTAACTCCTGTGAGGGGAATAAACTTTATCACGCCACCTATAATGGTAAACACCTGTATGCTGAACATAGCCGTAAGGCCCACGGTTACCAATTTATCCACAATGTCCTCACACCTTAAAGATATCCTCATGCCCCTGTACAGTATCAAAAAGTACATGATTATAATAGCGGCTGCCCCCAAAAAACCCATTTCCTCGCATATGGCAGAGAAGATAAAATCGGTGTATACGGCAGGAATCAATTCAGGGTGTCCAAGGCCAAGGCCGGTACCCAGATACCCCCCTGAAGATATGGCAAGCAGAGATTGGACGATCTGATATCCCTTACCTGGCACATCTATCCATGGATTTAACCATGCATCGATTCTGATCCTGACGTGGTCAAATATATAAAAACTCATCAGGCCCCCTATTCCCAAAGCCATAAACCCTATAGCGGCGTAAAGCCAATTGGATGTAGCCACGTACACCATGACCAACCCCGTGAGGAAAAATATCAAAGCAGATCCTAGGTCCTTCTGCAACATCAAAAAAAGTACCAGTAAAAGTGTAATGCCAAAAGCAAATAGCACCTGCCTTTTCCCTTTTTTCTCGGCTAGAAAATTTGACATAAACAATACGTACAACAGCTTTACAAACTCCGAAGGCTGAAATGTAACTCTACCTATGCTGAGCCAATTGGTAGATCCGCCCACTTCTTTGCCGAACACAAGGGTTACAATAAGCATGGCAAACCCCGCCACTATATAACCAAAGTAATACCTGTTGACCTTATCGGTAAATCTATACAAGTAAGCAGTTATTATAAACAAAAGCATGCCAGATGCCACCCATACAATCTGCTTTATCGCCAAGTTGGGTTGCAGGCGGTATATTATTATAAGCCCTATTTCGGACAGAAAAGCGCTTATTAGAAACAGCACCACATCCCCCTCGGGCATGAGGTATTTTATGAGAATGTAAACCATGGAAAAGACAAAATCAAATATCAGCGCTATATACAGAGGCTCTGTCCTGACAGGTATTTTATATATAGAAAGCAGAGAAAAAGCAATAAAACTCATGATGTATATTAAATAAAAAAGTCTCCTATACACTCTCTCCTGTATTTCCATCCTATTCTCTCCTCATCTTCTATCAAAGTGCTCGCTAAACCTGAAATCTTCATTGGCGATAGAAATTATATCGCCGGATTTTAACCTTACAGGCTTCTTAATCCTCCTTCCATTTACAAAAGTCCCATTAGTGCTTTTGAGATCGTCTACCCAAAATTTTCCGCCTTTTTTGTAGATCTGAGCATGTTTACTGGACACGTATTCGTTTTTTAAAATCACATCGCAATCGTCAGCCCGCCCGATGGTTGTCACATTGTACAGAGTGTAATTCTCAAAAGGAGGCTTTAAAGAGGCTATGCGAGCCGTTGTCTCTACATTTCTTATATCCTTTTTGCTCCTATCGCCTCTTATATCCATGTACAACAGCTTGAGCACATTGTACAAAAAATAGTATATTATAATTATAAATACAAATCTCAATACCCACGCAATAAAATTATACATACCTTCACCTCTATGGATTTCTGGGTATATTATATCACAAATACCTTTTACCCATAAAAATAAAAGCACAACTCATGTGCTTTTATTTGCTCTTACTAAGTATTTTCTTTAGATATTGACCTGTATAGGAGAATTCATTCATGGCCACTTCTTCGGGGGTACCACAGGCAATCACTCTACCCCCTTTATCACCGCCATCAGGACCCAAGTCGATGATATAATCAGCTGTTTTTATGACGTCCATGTTGTGCTCAATGATTACAACGGTATTGCCACCTTCAACCAACCTGTTTAAAACCTGGATAAGCCTGTCCACATCTGCCATGTGAAGCCCTGTAGTAGGCTCGTCCAGTATATACACAGTCCTCCCCGTGGCTTTCTTGCTCAACTCGGTTGCCAGTTTTATCCTCTGAGCTTCCCCTCCAGATAATTGAGTGGAAGGCTGTCCTAATTTGATGTACCCAAGGCCTACATCGTGCAAAGTCATGAGCTTATTCTTAATCCGGGGTATATTTTCAAAGAACTCCAAGGCCTCATCAACGGTCATGTCCAGTACATCTGATATATTTTTACCTTTGTACTTTATTTCCAGCGTCTCTTTGTTATATCTTTTCCCTTTACATACCTCACATGGCACGTACACATCTGACAGAAAATGCATCTCAATCTTTATAATCCCATCGCCGTGACATGCCTCACAGCGACCTCCTTTTACGTTAAAGCTAAACCTACCCTGCTTATAACCTCTCATCCTGGCTTCAGGGGTAAGAGCAAATACCTCTCTGATATAGTCAAAGACGCCGGTGTAAGTGGCAGGATTAGACCTAGGCGTCCTACCAATAGGCGACTGATCTATGTTTATCACCTTATCCAGGTTCTCCACTCCCAGAATTTCATCGTGATCGCCCGGTACCTCCTTTGCCTTGTTCAATCGCCGGGCAAGGCTCTTATAGAGTATTTCATTTACAAGGGTGCTTTTACCCGACCCGGAGACTCCCGTCACACACGTTATCACGCCCAGTGGTATCTTCACGTCAATGTCTTTGAGGTTATTTTCTCTAGCCCCTTTTATCTCCAGCCATTTTCCGTTAGGCTTTCTCCTCTCCTGGGGAATGTGTATCTTTTTTGCGCCGCTCAAATATTGGCCTGTTATAGATTCCTTGCACCTCTTTATATCCTCAACGGTACCCGCTGCTATGATCCTACCGCCGTTCTCCCCAGCACCTGGACCCACGTCTATGATGTAATCAGAAGCATACATGGTATCCTCATCGTGCTCCACCACTATAAGGGTATTGCCCAAGTCTCTCAGGTGTTTGAGGGTTTTTATAAGCTTGTCGTTGTCTTTTTGGTGAAGTCCTATGCTGGGCTCATCCAGGATGTAAAGGACACCCATTAGCCCTGAACCGATCTGGCTGGCCAGTCTTATCCTCTGGGCTTCTCCTCCCGAAAGAGTTCCTGCAGAGCGGGATAATGTGAGGTAATCCAGCCCTACGTCAATTAAAAACCCTAACCTGGCGTTTATCTCCTTTAAAATCTGGCCAGATATAAGCCTTTCCTTTTCGCTCAGCTTAAGCCCTTCTAAAAACTTTTTTAGCTCTATAATAGACATATTGCTGAGTTCAGCGATGGACTTTCCACCCACGGTCACCGAAAGGCTTTCTTTTTTTAACCTATCCCCCTTGCAAGCTTCACATGGGATTATCCTCATGTATTTTTCTATCTCTTCTTTTACTATCTCAGACTGGGTTTCATGGTAACGCCTTTCAAGATTGTTTATAACGCCCTCAAAGCTGGCATCGTAATAACGACCATCAGACCCCTTGACCTTTACCTTTCTATCGCCTATACCATAAAATATAATATCCAGCTTATCACCTAGGTCCTGTAAAGGGACTGTAATGTCAATGCCATATTCTCTGGCCACGGCCAGAAGAACTTTGTACGTCCAGCTGTCTTCAGAAGCTATCCACGTATTTACCGCACCTTCTAATATAGATTTTGACATATCAAAAAGCAAATCGGGGTCGATTTTCATCTTAAACCCCAAACCGCTGCACTCAGGGCAGGCGCCATAAGGGCTGTTAAATGAAAACATCCTGGGGGTAAGTTCCTCAATACTTATGCCACAGTCGGGACACGCTAGATTCTGACTGAACAGCAAATCCTCACCGTCCAGCACGTTTATCACCACAAGCCCTCCAGAGAGCTCCAGTGCCGTTTCTATAGAATCAGCCAGCCTGCTCCTTATATCATTCCTTACGATCAATCTGTCCACAACTACATCTATGTCGTGCTTCTTGTTTTTCTCCAGATTTATATCCTCTCCAATATCATAGATGTTACCATCAATCCTAAGCCTCACATAGCCCGCCTTTTTTATGTCATTGATGAGCTTAACATGTTCGCCTTTTCTGCCCCTCACCACAGGCGCCAGAACCTGTATTCTCGTCCTCTCCCCTAGTGCCATCACTTTGTCGATCATCTGATCCACCGTCTGCTGAGAGATCACCCTGCCGCACTTAGGGCAATGAGGGATTCCTATGCGAGCGTATAGCAACCTAAGGTAATCGTGTATTTCGGTTATAGTACCCACAGTAGATCGCGGGTTTTTGCTGGTCGTTTTTTGGTCTATAGATATTGCCGGCGACAGCCCTTCAATGTAGTCCACATCGGGCTTATTCATCTGACCCAAAAACTGTCTGGCGTAAGCAGAAAGGGATTCTACATACCGCCTCTGGCCTTCAGCATATATGGTATCAAAAGCTAATGACGATTTGCCAGAACCGCTAAGCCCTGTTATCACCACCAATTTATCCCGTGGAATCTTTACATCTATGTTCTTTAAATTGTGCTCCCGGGCCCCTTTGACATAAATATAATCCATTATCTCACCCCATAAAAATAAAAGCTATCATAGCGATAGCTTTAACGCCTCATATCTACTGTATTTCTGTAGTGGAGATAAGGGGAGTCGAACCCCTGACCTCTACAATGCCATTGTAGCGCTCTCCCAACTGAGCTATATCCCCGCCGACGATATATATAATACAATATTTTTTCCTCCGTGTCAATACGTGTTTACTGAATGTTTTAATACGAGTTCTTCCACTGCCTTAGCAAATTGGTCAGGGCACGATGTATCCCCTTGGCATTTAATGCCTTTAAGCCTCTCCGTCGCCTCCTTTACGTCCATCCCCTCTAAAAGCTTTGCCAGGCCTTGAAGATTTCCCTTACACCCCGCTATAAAATTTACATTGGCGATTTTACCGTCTATCACATCAAATACGATTTTCTTGCAGCAGACGCCGTGAGGTACATAACTGTAACGCATCAGTGCTATTCACCTCTCACTATTTTTTATATGCAATCTTCCCACTAATTACTGTCATATCAACAGACAAATCATTATTTAAAACAACAATGTCAGCATCCTTGCCTGTGCTTATACTGCCTTTTCTGTCATCTATGCCAATTGCCCTCGCAGGATTAAGAGTAGCCATTTTTATAGCTTCTGAAAGGGGTATTCCAAGAGTCGTTATATTTGCCACTGCTTTATCAAGAGTAAGAGTACTTCCGGCTAAAGAACCGTTCTCTATTCTCGCTACGCCTTTTTCTACGATAACTTTTTGTCCACCAAATACATACTTACCATCTCCAAGACCGCAAGCTAGCATCCCGTCTGAAATTAATATAATTTTTTCTGTACCTTTTATCTTTATTAAGATTTTTACTGACGCTGGATGTGAGTGTATAAAATCACATATTAGTTCACTATATATTTTCTATCGTCCAGAAACACCTCACCTAAGGCACCGGGTTCCCTGTGTTGAAAACCTTTCATGCCGTTATATGTATGAACGGCAAGTGAAGCTCCATGGTCAACGGCGTTTTTCATCTCTTCATAAGTAGCATTTGTATGCCCTAATGATATTTTTATACTCTTCTGGGTTACATATTTTACAAAGCATCCATCTATATCTTTTTCGGGAGCCAATGCTACTACTTTTATGCTATTATTTGACGCCTCAATGAACTTTTCCATAATGCTAATATCTGGTTCTAATATATACCTCTCGTCCTGAGCTCCTTTGTGTTCTTTGCTTATAAATGGCCCTTCGACATATGCGCCTATTATTTGCGCTCCATCTGTCCCTTTCTTCATTGTATCGCTTACGTTTTTAAGGGCATTATGAATATACTGTACTCCCATCGTCATAGTTGTAGCACAAAATGAAGTTACACCATGCTCTGCAAGATGAACTGAAATACTGTTTAATGCATCATAGCTTGCATCCATCACATCATATCCAACGCCACCGTGTACGTGTATGTCAATAAAACCAGGTACTATTTTTTTGCCAGTTACATCAAATACTTCAGCATCTTCTTTTATTATACCTTTCCCTATTTCTGATATCTTGCCGTCTGAAATTAATAAATCGCAATCATAAAGTATTCCGTCATTTGTATATATTTCACCATGCCTGAATAAAATGTTTTTCATATATATCCACCTTACAGTTAAAAATTTTATAATTTATCATTCTAATTATACCACACGTGAATGTCTACTGGCTTAATATAAGGGCAGCTGCTCCTAACACCCCAGCATCCTTGCCAAGCTTCGCTCTTACAATTTCTACTACCTCTGCATTGGCTTTTAAAGCCCTTTTGCCTATTTCCTTCATTATCCCTGCGTACATCATATCGAGGTCGTTGGACATGCCTCCACCTATTATAATGCGCCGGGGATTAAAACTGTTTATGATATTGGATATGCCAACCCCTAAAAGCTCTGCTTCTCTGTTCACCATCTCCAGCGCGTATTCGTCCCCTTTTCGCGCAGCGTCAAATACCACCTTCGCGTCTACTTTCTCTATGTCCCCTCCCACCATATCCAGTATTATGGACTCTCTCCTGCCGCTTTTAAGCCCCTCTACAACACGCCTGGTAAAGGCAGTACCAGAAGCCAAAGCCTCCCAACAGCCATAATTGCCGCAACCGCACAGAGGGCCATTCATATCAATGGTGGTGTGACCTAACTCTGCACCGTTGGAATTCTCTCCGTGAAATAGCTTGCCATCTATAAAGGCGCCTCCTCCTATACCCGTGCTCACCGTTATGTACACAAAGTTTTTGATGCCCTTGCCAGCTCCAAAAATCCCTTCCCCAACAGCAGCCGCATTGGCGTCATTGTCTACTTTTATAGGTACTGGAAATTCTTCCTGTATCCTGTCCTTCAATGGAACATCTACCCAACCAGGCAGGTTAGAAGTAAACTTGATAACCCCTTTTTCAGCGTCCAGCGGACCAGGCGACCCTACTCCTATTCCCTCCAGTTCGCCTAAGGAAACCCCTGCTTTATCCATAACAGTGTGTATGGTATCCTTTATCTTTTGTATTACCGCATCAGGCCCTTTATATGCTTCAGTAGGGACGTTTTCCCTCACCAGTATCTCTCCTACTTTATTTATGAGAACAGTGCTCAACTTGGTACCTCCCAGGTCCACTCCTACTATGTACTCTTTGTCAGACATAATATCACCGCCTATCTTTCGAATTTTTTGCATACATGCCACGCACACAATGGACTGGCTGGTAGAGCCAGTCCATCAATTATCTTATACTTAAATCCACTCTTCCTGCAGCTGACCAGAATTTACCCTCAACTATTTCAAGTCCCTCAGACTTTCTTTCGGCTAGCCAAAGCCTGGCATATGCGTTTGCGAGTTCTAAAAGATCAGAGGTTGTTATATTACCCTCAAGCCTTTTCAGACATACGCGTAACACCTGTCTTATAAACCACAGATCCTCAGGAAGATTTACTTTAGACGACTCTTGAGTAACTTCTTCAAAAACTTGTTTTATATTAGTTTTATCAGATTCGCTCATGCGGTAATACCAATAATCTGCAAAAAGCAAGTGCTTTATGTTATTGGTTATCTCCGCTCTGCCAAAGGCTTTTCGTACGCGCAGCACATTTCCATCCTCACCAGATAGGCTGATCCATTTCTGCTCCCACTGACCGCTGCCCTCTGCCAACTCCATGCCAGCTAAAAGAAGCGGCTTTAAGTATGAAAATAGGCATTCCTCACCATCGTCACCCCAGGCTGTTATAAAAAAGCCAGGCAGTTTCTTATGAACTGCTGCACCTATAAAGTTCTTTAAATTTTCAATGGCGCAGTGGAAATCAGGGTAGAATCTGCCCCAGTTTGAAAGCCCAGGACATACTATCTGTTTATCTTGGCGCTGACTTCCGAAGCTTTCTATTTTATTTAAAAAGAACTCTTTTGTTTGCGCACTGTAGTCCCAGTTGGCTATAATAACGCGATCCCATATATCGCTCTTTAGTATACTTTCCCATATTTTTCTCTCACTTGATCTAAGGTACATGCCGGTTACCATATCACCCCATACTATTGGGATTTTACCGTATTTTTCAACCATCTCAATCATATTGCGATAATGATATTCATACAGCATTGGACCTTGGAATGTCCATGTTTTATCAAGGCTTTTTCCCCTGCCCAGCGCCCACGTTTCATCCCCGCCTATATGTATGTATTTTGACGGGAAAAATTCCAACACTTCTTCAAGGAGTTCATATGCAAACCCTCTCGCCTCATTATCTGATAGGTCTAAGCATCCCTCGCGGGGTAAATGCCATTCGCTGTATTTTGAAAACTCTGGCAACATCAGTATCTGTTCCATATGGCCTGCAAGCTCAACTGAGGGCAATACCTCTATGCCAAGTTTACGACCGTGTTCTATTATCTCTTTAAGTTCTTCTTGCAAAAGCCTTCCTCTCGTACTTCCTATTTGAGGGTACTTTTGCCATGAGAACAGGTCTTCAAGATAGATGGCAAAATAATTGTATTTAAGCAAGAAAAGCCAGTTTAGTATATCTTTAAAAGTTGAAACACTGGGAACACCGCCACGTGCTATATCGAGATGATATCCTCTAAAAGGAAAACAAAAATCCTCTTCTATGACGACTTCTGGCAGAGCATCTTTTCTCTGCATTAAAAGCTGTATTATTGTAGCATAAGCGATGTTTTGATCACCCCATATTTTTATCTTGCCATCTTCTATCGATATGCCACATCCTTTTTTGTCTATTTTTTCAATTGTCCAACAACCTTTGGGTATAGAAAAGGTTTGTGCCAAAAAACAGGGCATGTTTGAAAAGCCGTCAAAAGCAAACCATTGCCCCGTAAAACGTATAGATTTGGGTTGAGGTACTATGTTGACCACAAATTTCTCCTCCCTTTAACTTTTTTGATTTTATTGGTACTGCTTTAATTCAATCATCCAACTTTCCTATTTTGAAATTCTTGAAGTGGCAGTGACCTCCTTTTAACAAAGATACTCCTATCTGGCCTCTTAAGTAAGGATTATTTTTATCATCATATTCAATCAATACTTTGCCTTTACTCATAGCTTTTATGTTGGCACCTTTTACTTCAATCCTGAACGTATATTCATTGTTATATTCCCACTTAAATGGAATTTCTTTAAGTGGGCGATACCCATTTTCATTTTTGTAAAGTACAAGCTTGTCATTATCCGCAAGGCCTACAGCATACGAACGCATAGCCCCTTGTACACGGAAGTTAATATTGTGGTACTTCCCCACCTTTGGAATCACTGTGGCTTCAAAACTGTAATCCTTCCAATCATAGCTCCCTGTATAAGCCTCTCCAAAATCATTTGTGCTTCCACTTAACTCCCCATTTTCCAATGTCCATATTCCTTTAAGATAAGTGAACTGGCTTACCTCTTTGTGTAAACCATGCCATACTTCCATCCTTTCTTTATTAAATTCTATCGTATAGTCAGGCTGTCCTGAAAAATCAAAATCATCAACATATGCAACAAATGTAGAATTCCAGCCGTGTTTCAATATAAACTTTACTCCAGCTTCTTCAATACATGCGCCTTCAAGGTGGGGAATCTCAAATGAAAGTTCTATCCATCTATTTGCTATTAGTTCAACTTTCTCCGATTCAATAAACTTTTCGTTATTGCCATCTTTAACATACAAACATGCAAAAGCCTGCGCGTCACTATCCTCCGGAAGCATTACACTGGCACTTATCCTTTGTCCTGGATATAGTATTGGTGAAAAACTTGGATCATAGCGGCTGTCATGGAAGTCACTAGGCCTATAGTAAGTTTTATGAAACACCCTTAATTCATTGCCGTATGCTACAGGTTTTGCTATCACTTTGAGAGCACCTTTACCACTGTGAGAGAATTGAGTAGTATGAACCAAGTCATACTCAAGATTGCTCTCACTCTCCCACGCCAAACGAAAGCCATGGGTTGAGCCCGGAAATTCAAAATGGAACTTAGCTGCCCTTCCCTCCAAAATATCCTTCCACTCTTCTGGTGGCTCTTCTCCTGCTATTTTATATGCAAGGTTTGCAATATATGATGCGCACCATGGAATATCAAGTATGTTTAAACTTCCTATGACACTCGAACACACCAAAAAATCGTTGATAGGTTTTCTCCATTTTTTATAGTCTATACCTTCAAGCCCGCATAAAACTCCCATAATAGTGCCAACATTGCCAACATTGCAGTCGGTATCCCAACCGCACATGTTGCAGATGTTAATAGTTTTTGAGAAATCTCCTTCCCCATACAACATGGATAATATCATTACAGCGGAATTAGGAATTATATGGCACGTGCCGGGATAGCGGTCATATCCATAATTAGTTTTTATAAACTTAAAGCATTCTCTCCAATTTTCAGGATGCTCATTATAAAACTTTATTACATCACGAGCCATCCTAGCATATTCGCAGTCCTTTGGTATAACCGACAATCCCTTCTCTATAACCTTTTTTATATCCTTCTCTGTAAATGCAGCGCTGATGCAAGCAGCTACAAACATACCGCCGTAGATACCGTTTCCTCCATGGGAAACGCTGGCCGCTTTTTCTGCATATTCAGCCGCAAGTTTGGGGTTATCAGGTATTACCAACCCCCACGTATCAATAAAGATCTGGCCGCCAATTTGCTCAGCCACAGCTGGCCCATTCTGTTCTATGGAACCCGAAAGCGGAGCCATTATACCGCTCCTTAAATTAAGGTATGCGGTGTGCTCTGTTGACTTACCGTATCCACCCCACCAGAAAAAACCATGCTCATAGGGCACATAATTAAGCCAGGTTAGACCTATATGCTCGGCTGTGATGTCAGAAGTGTATGTATAGTCTTCCAGTGCCCGCAAAAAAAACAGTGGCCCATTAATGTCATCATCAGCTGCAAATTCCTTGTAGTTCACAAGATAGTCAGTAATTTCTCCATAAATTTTTCCTATCTTTTCATATGTCCATCCTTCAATCGGGGCCCCGTGACGAACTCCTATTATTTTACCCAGTAAGCCTGCATAGACTCTATTTATATAATCTTTTGGAATTTTCCCCATTTTTCTTACTCTCCTTTTTCTATTGCCTTTCATTAAGAATGGAGATAGTTCTGCAAAAAAATAATGATTATATAACCTCTAATACGTCTGCATCAGGAAATTTAGGGAATGGGCTATGAGGTTCACTCTGATACCAGTAGCCAACTGATGCAATATCATCCTGTAAAGGAAGGTATCGTCCGCCAGATCTCCAACCTAAAGCCTGTATGGTTACTTTCAAATCTTTTTCAAAGCGTATTGGATCCATTATATGCCAGCGGTACATTCCGAAACGCTGTTGGCTTTTATATAAGCCGTCGGGTTTTATTACTTGAGAAAGACCTGAGTACAATGATGAGAATTTACCGTATTGTCCTTGAGGAAATTCAAAATTCCATGCACCTCCGAAATAGTCTTCAGTTCCAGTGCCGCATATGGTAGGAAAATCTTTATCCCCATCTAAGTAAAATTTTATCTCGCCTTCACCCCACCATCCGTTGTTGTTTACGCCCCATGCGATATATGTACCAACGTAATGCCCTTGTCCTTTTACATCGTCAAGTATTATATGGACCTCCTTATATTTAAGGGGATTATCACGACGCCATTGGGCATGAAAATACCCCACATTATCAGGTATATCCGTCAACGTATAGTCAATTTGATAGTACAGCACTGCAGGCTTATCGCTGAGATTTTCTATGGTGATCTTCGCTGATTTTTTAAAAGGCATAGTCCAATAAGAATTCATTCCACCAGCTGGATTTACAGCGATGGCTATAGAGTTTACATTGCTTAGCTCGCACCATCCATTGCAAAAAAAATCGCCAAAGGGAGTTTCCACTGATGGATGCTCTTCTCCATCCCAGTACATCCTTAGTACAAGAGATCGCCATTTATCTGGAAAACATGTCATCCATATGTGCTGGATAACGCCAGGTCCTTCAATATCTGCTAATGTAAAAACGCTTTTTTCTGGAATATTTATTGATGGAGAAACCTTCCAACCCACTCCCAGCTCCCTGGCGCATTCTTTTCCTGTGCCTTCTGTTGCCATTCCACCTTTACCTTTTTCACCAGTAAAGTTTTCTGGGCTTATCGATCGAGATTTCGCGTTAGATAATAGAGGTAAATTACCAAGGTTTAATCCGAAACCATTAAAAATCATCATTTATCCCTCCTGATCATCGTTTCCATAAATATTTTAACACCACTTTTTTAAAAACGATTGTTTTTATAGCCTCTACCTGAGCCGATCCAACGCTCTCCAATAGCAACAGCGTTAACGTCATTTATCAATATCGTTTTCTTATTTATTTGTTAATAACCGAATTCAAGTTTAATAAAGCATCAAGATGTCTAGATGTATCGAAAACCAAAAAATCAGGCATAATGCTGTACGGTGAAAGCTCTGCAGTTATATATCCGTCATACTTAACTTTGTACAGAGTTTTCATCACTTTTATCCAATCCACATCACCTTGAAAAATATTCTTGAACCCTTTAATATTCCCTATTGAAGTATCAAAATCTTTAACATGCACTCTTATAATGTAATCTGAAAGAATCTCTATCCAATATTCTGGATAAGAAAATGCCATTACGTTGCCCACATCAAAATAAGATTTTACGTAAGGGCTCCCAATCTCCTCTATAAAATTTCTCATCTCTATAGGACTTAATAAAAACTTATTCCAGACATTCTCTATTCCTATATACACTTTATTCTCTTCTGCTTTCACTCTTAATTCTTTTAAGGCCTTCAAAGACTTATTATATGCATCTTTATATGAAACAGTTTCATTGACAATACCCGGTACCACAAGTACTGCATCTGTTTCCAATAATACCGCAGTGTCAATCATTTTCTTAACTATATCAATTCCTTTTTGTCGTATCGCATTATCTTCACTTGTCAATGAATACACCCAGTGTAAGGACGTCGAGATACCAACTATTGATATCCCGACGTCTTTTGATATATTCAAGATTTCTTTTATTTCTTTCTCACTCGACTCAATTGTTAATCCATAATTTTCACCTAATTTTAAATCGTCAATTACACTTTTGCTTTTATTAAATTCCGTCATATTAATCTCTATACCGTCATATCCAGCTATTTTTGCCTTTTTAATGCATTCTTCCAATGAATAATTTTGTGGAAAACACCAGGCATTAATCCCCTTTTTCATACTATTACCACCTTACAACTTTATTTTCTCTCGCTGATTCGTATGCCATCAAAGCAATCTTAAGGGCAAATAAACCGTCCTCACCTGTTACTGGAGAAGGTCTATCATTTTTAATGCAATCAATAAAATCCTTCAACATTAGATAATTCATATCATCTCCCCAGTCCAAATACTGGCTATATTTAATATTATTGCTATATAGCATTCCATGTTGTGCAAATGCGTCTAAATTAATTGCTCCTTTCGTACCTATTATTTCCATAGTCACATCTCCCCATGTAGGAAAAGATTCAGGCCTCGACCATGAAGCATCAAGTGTCGCGTATGTGCCATTTTCAAATTCCATTGATATGATTCCACTATCTTCAACAGGTATATCGTAAAACATGGTACCCATCTTGGCATAAACTTCTTTTATATCAGAACGTAAAATCCAATGCATCAGGTCCGCAACGTGTACGGTATGGTCTATAATAGCGCCTCCTCCAGATAGATTTTTGTCGACAAACCACCCGCCGGGCATCTTACCATGATTTGTGGCATTTATAGCAATAATGTCTCCTATTATCCCACTATCAATAATCTCTTTTGCGCGTTTTACTGACGGTTCATATCTTACTGGAAACGAAACCATCAATTTTACGCCATTTTTATTACATTCATCTATCATTTTTTCTGCATCACTAATGGTAGTTGCGATTGGTTTCTCTACAATAACATTTTTCTTAGCTTTAGCAGCATTTATCGTCATTTCGGCATGTTTTACATTTGCAGAACATATGATCACTGCATCTATGTCTTCATCTAACAGTTTTTTATAATCTTTATAATATTTAAGCCCATAATTTTGCGCAAAATTTTTACCTGCTAGCTCATTGCTTTCAGCAATCCCTGCAATTTCAACATTAGGAATGTTCTTTAAAGCAGATACATAACCATTAGCATGCATATGCTCACAGCCTAAAATACCTATCCTCATTTTAGCACCTCCTCAGGTTTAACTGGTCTATCCAACTTTATAGATTTTATAGCAGCCAGCGCAATACCCAATGACTCTAATGCCTCATTCCCTGAAATAGGCGGTTCTTTTTTAAATTCAACTGCATTTAAAAATAGCCTTATTTCTCTTGTGTACGGATTAGAATCTGTATCGAGCGGGCTTTCTGGTACAGCTACACCACTTTTTTCACTCTTTATATTTGTTGTTCTAACATTAAGAGGTACTGATTTAGAACTGTCATATTCAATAAGTCCCTCCGTACCTGCTATTTCAAGTTTAGTTACAAATGGAGTGTCCTCTGAACCTGACCAGTCCGCTACAAGATGAGCTATAACGCCATTATAAAATTCTAAAATTACAAGGTCATATTCTGGATCTTTGTAATCTTTTCTTTTTAAAATATTACCTTTTGCATATACTTCTTTAACAGGTCCAAAGCACATTTTTAAAAAATCTATATCATGTATAAGCATATCCTGTATTGCCCCGCCGCTTTTTTCCGCAATGCCATACCATTCCCTCGTTACAGCTGGATTAGGTCCACCCCTATATGTCCTCACTATCTTAGGAAGACCGATAAGTCCTTTTTTTATTGTACCATACGCATTCTCATATTCCGGAAAATACCTTAAGACATGTGCAACCATAAATGTGACTCCTGCGACGTTTGTGGCTTCTATCATCTTTCTCCCTTCTTCGATACTTAAAGCCATTGGCTTTTCACACAAAACATGCTTTTTTGCAGAAGCCGCTTTAAGCGTATAATCGCAATGTAAATAAGTCGGTACACATATATCCACAACATCTATATCAGGTCTTTCTATTATTTTATCGCCATGATCATAATATTCGGCATTAAACATCGAAGCGAGCTCCTTGGCTCTCTCTGGTATTATGTCTGCAACCGCAACAACCTTTGCTTCAGGAATACTTTTATAGCACTTTGCATGTATAGTACCAATACCACCTGCTCCAATAATACCCACTTTAAGCATATAAGTTCCTCCTTTTAAATTAATTTTATAGCTTTGTACAATAATATCCTGCCTTTCTTCCCAATAACATTTTATTATTCACTGCTATACTAAAGGCTACAGCTTATTTCTTTTTCATCAATAAGACTCGCAGCTTTTCTGTCGATTACCAGAGTAACATCGGGGTGAAGGGCAAGGACTGTTGAAGGCACATTTGTAGTAAGGTATCCTTTTATAGTTTCTCTTATAGCCTTCGCCTTGTTCTGGCCGGATGCCAGCAGCATAATCTTTTTGGCCTTCATAATCGTGCCTACACCCATGGTTATAGCTTTTCTTGGCACCTCTTCAGCACTATGAAAAAATCTCTTATTAGCCTCTATGGTCTCTTTAGCCAGCTGTACCACATGAGTTTTGGTATCTATATTGGTATCAGGCTCATTAAAACCTATATGGCCATTTACTCCCAACCCTAATATTTGAAGGTCAATACCCCCTGATTCCCTTATGGCTTCTTCATATCTTTCACATTCTTTCTCCAAGTCCTCGGCGCATCCATCAGGAATGTGAATATTCTCTGGCTTTATGTTTATATGGTCAAAAAAATTTTTGTGCATATAATAATGATAGCTTTGCTCATGGTCCGCAGGTAAACCGATGTACTCATCAAGATTGAAGGATACCACATTTGAAAAATCGATAATACCTTTTTTATACATTTCAACAAGTTCGCCATACATGCCCAATGGCGTACTGCCTGTAGCCAGTCCCAGTACCAGATCTGGCTTGTTTTTTATCTCCCACGCCACCATTTCCGCTGCTTTTCTACTCATGTCCTTGTAATCTTCAGTTATAAATATCCTCATATCAATACCCCTTTCAATACATCAGTAGATTCCAATACCCGCGCCACTCCGCCTATACACCCAGCATTGTTGCCCAACAAGGACTTTTCGATGGTGACATCAAAGGGTGCCAACCGATTCACAGACGCCATGATCTTATCCATTGCTTTGTCTCCGGCGTAATATAGATCGCCACCTAATATCACTTTTTTAGGATTTATAACAGCGATCAAATTCGCTATTCCCATAACCAGCAGTTCAATATATTCATCGATTACCTTCTGGCACAATTTATCGCCAAGCTCATATCCCTCGAAAACCATATGCGGTTTAACCGCTGAACCAGTTTCGTTAATCGCTTTATGAAGATACGAATCACTATAGCTGGCCATCAACTTCAATGCATTTCGTACCATGGCATGATCGGCAGCCTGCAACTCAAAAGCGCCAAAATCATTAAGAGTGAAGCTCTCCTTAACTCCTTGTCCAAGTACCATATAACCGATCTCTCCAGCCGTATAACTGCTACCTCTATATAGTTTACCATCAATTATTATTCCACAGCCTATACCTCTGGCCACAGATAGATATATGAAGTTATCAATCCCTACGCCAGCGCCCTTCCACTTCTCTCCAAGTGCTGACAGTTTTACATCATTTTCAGGATAAACAGGTAGGCCTATTTTTTTCTCCAGTTCCTTTGATATCTTTACATTTTGCCATTTTAAAGCCGGTGAGTATACAACAGAGGCTTCTTCAATATTCACTATACCCGGAATGCCTATTCCTACCCCTAGCACTTTCCCTTGATCTCTTAATTTATCTACGATGTCAATCACATCCTTTATAACATCTTCACCGCTGTTTAACCTGCATATAGTGCTATTTAAAATATTGCCACCTAAATCAGACAACACCGCCCTTATGCTATAACCGCTGATATTTATACCTATAACTCTGGCTACATCCGGGTTAAAAACCAGGTTTATTGGCTTTCTACCACCATTAGATGAAGCCTCGCCTTTCCCCTCTTCTTTTACATAGCCAATTTTAAGCAGCTCATCTATAATTGATGAAACAGCAGATTTGCTCATGTTGAGTTCTTTAGCTATATCAGCCCTGGAAATAGATCCTTTACGAACTATCAAGCTTATAACATTAGACATGTTTATATTCTTCATCATCTGCGTAGATGCCTTTTTATAGATTCCCACTTTATTGCCCCCATAGTTCGTTCTCTTGACTAACTAATTTGATTCTATCATATATAGCTTAATTTTGCAATACCGTTACTTATTGACCATATCGGTTGATATTATTTATTCATGTACATCTATCATGACTTTCATGGCGTGATCTTTTTGTTTTTCTATGTATTCGTAAGCCTTAAGGTAATCTCTAAAAGGAAAATGATTTGTAATAAGAAATTTAAGATTTACTTTTTTGTGCTGAATCATTTCAATGGCTTTTATATAATCTTCTTCCACATACATCAATGTCCCTATCAGCCTTAGCTCTCTATCCTGTACCAGCCCCAGATCTACCGTGACCTTTTGACCAAACACTCCTACTACAATGATGTCTGTCCCTTTGCGGGCACAACTTATCGCCTGCTCTACAGTAGCATTGACTCCCACACACTCCAGAATCAGATCGGCTTTGTCGGGTCCAAAATTTTCTGTTAGCGCCTCTTTAAGGTCCTTTTTATCAGGGTTTACGCAAAAATCTATACCACATCTTTCAGCAATACCCAGGCGATAATCGCTCAGGTCCGTTATCATAACCTTTTCCGCTCCCATTCCCTTTGCCGCCTGAGCCACAAGATTTCCTATCGTGCCTGCCCCCAAGACCAACACTTTTTTCCCGATGACACCGTTGCTTCTTCTCAGCGCGTGCACAGCCACGGCCAAAGGTTCCACCATAGCTCCCTCATCGTAGCTTATGCCTTCAGGGAGCCTTAAAACCTTTTTAGAATCTACAGCAAAGTATTCAGAAGCCATACCAATGGTCTGAAAGCCCATTACTTTAAGCTCCTCACATATATTATACCTTCCATGAGTACATGGATAACAACTGCCACAGTACACCTGTGGTTGCACTGTAACCATATCTCCTGCCTTTAAATTCCTTACGTTAGAGCCAACCTTTACTATTTGCCCGGACACCTCGTGGCCCTGAACGACCGGATATCCTGTGTAGGGATGAGTGCCATGATAAACGTGGACATCTGAACCGCATATACCTATTCTCATTATCTTTATAAGTACATCATTGACCCCAATTTCCGGAATGGGAACATCCCGAAATTCTATTTTACCAGGAGAAGTCATAACCGCTTGAATCATAAGTGACCATCCTTTCTTAAATAAGCCTTCGTACTCCGTTGCCTACAATCAACTGGGGTGTATATATTACCTCTCGATTTACAATAGACCTATCTTTTATCCTCTCCAAAAGCATCTCGCCAGCTTTCCTGCCTATTGTTCTGGCATTTAAAGTCACTATACTGGGCTGTACGTACATAAGCTCTACGTTATCTATATCGCCATAGGAGGCTATGGATACGTCTTCAGGGACCTTTATTTTATTTACCCTGAAATATTTCAATGCACCCAGTGCCATGGCGTTATTCATAACTACCACTGCCGTCGGCGGATCAGTCAATTTCAGCAACTCTGCTGCCCCCTGATAACCGGATTCCATAGTAAAATCCCCATCGTACCTGTAAACGTAATCATCTCCCACTTCTATACCTGCTTGTAACATAGCCTTTTTAAATCCCTCAAAGCGTTCTTTACCCGTACTTACGCTTAAATCTCCGTTTATCACAGCGATTTTCCTGTGTCCTGAAGATAACAGGTGTTCGGTTAAAGTATAAGCTCCCTCAAAATTATTGCTGTCAATAAAGTCCCCTCTAAAAGCACTGTCTTGCACCTTTCTGTTAACCAGAATTACGGGCAAATCATTGCTAAGTTTGGAAATAAAATCATCGTTTCTGCCTGTGGTATTTAATATCAAGCCGTCAACCTTCCGGCTTATAAGCAATTTAAGGTACCTCAACTCTTTTTCTTTTTTATTGTCAGTGCTGCACACGATCATATTGTAATTTTCTTTATTTATAACGTCCTCTATCGCTTTTGTCATTGAGGTGAAATAATCATTAGAGATATCAGAAACAATAAAACCTATGGTAAAGGTCGTATCGTTTTTCAAACTCCTCGCTATTGAGTTAGGATAATAGTTTAGCTCTTTAATTGCTTTTAAAACCCTTTTCTCTATCTCCGGGCTTACGTAATAATTGTTATTTATAACCCTGGATACAGTAGCAATAGAAACTCCTGCATGTTTAGCCACATCCTTTATTGTAACATTGCTCACAGGCCTTGCCCTCCGTAAACGTATTCTAAATATCCACTAAATACATATTTACTATATTATATAGCGTTTCTCTTTGTCAAGATAAATTTAACAATAAGGTTGCATCTGTAAGTTACGAGTTTTGTAGCAAAATGTGAAATTTATTGACTTTTCCCATATAAAGTGCTATTCTATCTTATGTTATTATGTGGATATTTAACCGATAATGTGTTATATATTGTTGTATTATCATGAAAATTAAGATTGTTTTTTAGTGGCATGTTTTCTAATTTTGCAGTTTGAGGAGACACAAAATGTTAATCCGCAAAGACGTTTTAAATTTAACATTGCCTATTATCGCCGAACAGGCATTTGTGATGTTCATGGGCGTCATAAACACTATCATGGCCAGTCGTTTGGGAAAAGAGGCTGTTTCAGCCATAGGTATGGTTGACTCTATAAACAATATATTTATCGCTTTTTTCTCCGCCCTGGCAGTAGGCGGTACGGTGGTAGTAGCGCAATACATAGGCCAGAGAAGCGTTAAATACGCCAATGAATCGGCAAAGCAGGCAGTATACTCAGGAACGTTATTATCTCTAGCCATAACCATTATCATGTGGGTATTTCGCAAATACATAGTCATGTTGCTCTTTGGGGCAGCAGAGCAAAGCGTTTTGAACAACGCCAACATATACATAACGATAACGCTTATGACGTACCCCTTTATCTCATTGCAGCTTGTAGCCAGCGGGGTACTTCGAGGCGCAGGCGACACTAAAACCCCTATGAAAGTTACCATAATGATGAACGGACTCAATGTGGTATTCAGCTACATTTTGATATACGGCTTGCACATTAAAATACTTTTTTTGCACGTATTTCTAGAAGGCCTCGGAGTAAGAGGCGCAGCTCTGGGAATTGCCACCGCCAGAATTATCGGTGCGATCACTATAACACTGGTCTTAATCAGGGGATCAAAAATCATTAAATTGACCCAATTACACAGGTTTAAATTAAACACCACACTGCTTAAATCTATATTCAACATCGGTATACCCGCTAGCGTGGAGTCATTGCTCTTTAACGGCGGAAAGCTGATAACGCAGGTCTACATAGTAGACATGGGCACCGTATCCATAGCCGCTAATTACATAGCAGGTTCCATAACCGGCATGTTGAATATTCCGGGTTCAGCGATGAGCATAGCCGCCACCACCATCGTAGGTCAAGATATGGGCAAAGGGGACAGCAATGATGCAAAAAACTCAATGTGGTATCTGACAAACCTTTCAACCGCATGCCTTGCGACACTAGGAGCACTGTCTTTTCCCTTATCAAGAGTACTGGCCTCATTGTACACCCAGAACAGCGAAATAATAGCCCTTACTTCCAGCCTGCTCAAATGGTACGCCCTATGGATGCCCGTATGGCCTTGGGCTTTTGTCCTGCCCGCAGGCCTAAAAGGCGCCGGAGACGTTAAATACACTATGGTCACTTCTATCATAGGAATGTGGGCGTTCAGGATTACAATGGGTTACATACTGGGAATACCGCTAAAAATGGGTGTAGTTGGCGTTTGGCTGGGCATGTTCACCGATTGGCTGGTTCGGGGATTTCTCTATTACAAGCGCCTACAAAGCGGCAAATGGAAAGAACACACCGTGGTGCAAAAAAACTCTCCACTTAACCTATAAATAAAACTCATCATTCCTTATGCTCCTGTCTGCCTCCAGAACATCTCATACACTGTAAACATAACATAATAACATAAAGAAGTTTTCCTACAATCGAAAGGAGTTCTATTTATGCTATCAAGCGTTAAATTTATAAAGCAATCACTGGAATTGCACCTCTTTTTTGCGAGGATTATGAAAGAACATTCGTTCTTTTTAGAAGCAGGGTTTACTCCAAAGGATGCCAATTTTACTTACCAAGCCGACGTATTACGAATGGAGTTCGACAGACTTTTAGCGGATACAATATCGCTATCTAATGGCGTCGTCAGCCCCGAGGTTGTTCAATCCGGCGAAGTAGTCACACCTTATACGTTAAGGGCTGAAATGGCAACGACGTATTATACAGGAGTACAGATACCAACTGGCCTTACACAAGCAGAAACCGGATTAATGGGCGGGGAACCTATGATCTCAAACCCATTTCTTGAGCAAAACGTATTTATATTAAATCAACAAGCGATATGTTTAATCTCGGCTTTAATACAGTTTAAGACTACACTTTTGTCCAATGTATTGTCCTGCAGAATGTTTACAGTCAATTATCCGTTACTTATTGACCACATTTTGCGGGAAGCGAAGTTCTATTTGCAAATGGTTCAAAGGCTTCAAAATCGTGAAGAAATCAATGTAGAAAAAGAAGCCTACGAGCAAGAAATATTCTGGAATAAGATTATGGCAGAACATTCAAAATTTATACGGGGATTATTAGATCCAACTGAAGACGAGCTTATTAATATTGCTAATAACTTTGGAAACGAATTTGACCAGCTGGAAAAAGAAGCAAAACGAGCTATGGATAAGGCATTGCCACCTGAAAAAGTTACAAGGGATAGTCTCGAAGCCACAAAGAAGATCCGCGATTTTAAGGCGC
Source organism: Caldanaerobius polysaccharolyticus DSM 13641 (assembly GCF_000427425.1). Lineage (NCBI taxonomy): Bacteria > Bacillati > Bacillota > Clostridia > Thermoanaerobacterales > Thermoanaerobacteraceae > Caldanaerobius > Caldanaerobius polysaccharolyticus. Next base: position 569,204 of record NZ_KE386494.1, read on the forward strand.
AAGGTACGCAAGGATTGCTTGAATGTAAAATCAGATCCATAATTATACCGCTATTGGGTGACCATGTACTGCGCGAAGCTAATCATTATCTGCGTTTGTTAAAAATGTTTCAAAAAACTCATAGTGTAAAATCGGCAAAGTAAAAAACTCGCCCTATTTGAGCGAGTTTTTATATTCCCTCTATCCGTGAATAAGGGCCGGAAGGCACCTAACGCACACATGTTTTGTTTCGCCCTTATACCTGTATTCCAGAATGGGTGCATCGTACTGGGTATTGCCGCAAAACGCACAGCTGTCAGCCTTTAGCCTCATCTTGTGCTCTATAACAGCCTGCTCATTAAAAGGCGCAGCCTCTCTTTCCTCTATGGTCAATGCCCCTGTGGGGCACACATTGAGGCAAAAGCCTGCCCCATCACAGAGCTCCTCGCTTATCACCCTGGCCTTGCCGTCAACTATGGCGATGGCGCTTTCTACGCAAGGCGAAACACATAAGCCGCATCCGTTGCATTTTTCCTCATCGATTTTTATAATCTTTCTTAAAACCACAATACCACCTCTTTACAATATTTTTAAACCAGGACTATTTTACTATAAATAAAATAAAAAACTGTGATATATGTCACAAAACAGCTTTTTGATGTGTTTATATAGTGAAAATGTGGCGGGGGTGATCAAAATCCAACACGAGAATTTCAAAGATATCTTTGAAGCTTATTACCATAAGGTATGCCGGCAGGTAGCACTCACCTTAGGAGATGAAATCCTGGCCCAGGATGTGGCTCAAGAAGCCTTTTTAAAGCTTTATACAAATCCTCCCGCCGATACCGCCAGTATAGGAGGTTGGTTGTGCAAGGTGGCCATGAACATAGCTTATAACCGAATAAGAACTGAAAAAAACTTGAAAAGCCGCGAGCAAAAAGCACTTTCGCAGGATCTGCTCTTCTCCCCAGAAGACACAGTTATAGACATGATGGAACGCAAAAAAGCCAGAGAGGTGCTTATGAAAATGGACAGAAAAGACATGATGTGCCTAGTGCTCAAGCATTCGGGATACAGCTACGAGGAAATCGCCAATGCCCTGGGCATAAAAAAATCCTCAGTGGGCACCACTATTGCCAGGGCTCAGAGAAAGTTTAAAAAGCTATTTGAAAGCGAGGTGTAAAACATGTGCTTTGATGAAGGTACTCTTCAGGCCTATATAGACAATGAACTGGACGATGACACCCACAGGGAAGTAAGATTTCATGTAATGCAATGCGCAAAATGCAGATCCAAGTTAAAAGAGCTTAAAGAAATAGACAGCTTCGTGGGCAGGACCATGAATGTACCGCCCATAAATACCGACACAGCGTGGCTTGTGTGGAGCAAAAAAATGATGAAAAGGAGAGGTGTGTTCAATATGGTAAAGAGGTATAAAAAATACATCGCAACGGCAGCGGCCGTCGCCTTTATCGCGTCATCCATCATCTTTCCCCCCGTAAGAAATGTAGAAGCCCACTTATTGAGCCTTTTCAGGCTCAACAAATTCCAGGCCGTCACCATAACTCCTGATGACATACAGAAGATGCAGATGCAATTTCAGCAAAACGGCATCAATAATATAGACCTCAAAGAATTTGGCGACATAAAAATCGCCGGCGATCAAGTATTTCAAACCTTCCAGCCCGACGAAATAGATAAGTTCAAATCTTCTCTGGGGTACGATATAAGCATACCACAAGTAGACAACTTCAAAATTCAATATTTAAGTATAGAGAAAAGCAGAAAAATAGAATTTAAGCTTAACGTAGATAAAGTCAACAGCCTGATAAAAACCTTTGGCGGAAACAAGCTGTTCCCAGAAAGCTTGAAAGGAAAGACATTCACCGTAAACCTCGGCGATATAGCCAATATAGGTATGAGAGAAGGAGAAGGTCAGGACAAAAACAGTTCTTTCCTCTCCATGGGCACCGTAAAAGTTCCTGAGATCACCGTGCCCGAGGGCGTGGACCTCAATGAGGTAAGGGATGCTGTCATAAACCTGCCGTTTCTACCCGATAATATCAAAAAACAGATAGCCGCAATAAAGGACTGGAAAAACACCATACCTGTGCCTCTTGCCAATGACAAAAACAGCAGCAGCGAAGCCCAAAACGTGACTATAAACGGCAATCCGGGCATCCTGGTGGTACACCGCCTCAAAAATCAGAATTACCAGTACAGCACACTGGCATGGGTTAAAGGAGACGTAATATACACTCTCCAGTCATCAAACCTGCCGCCGGACCAACTAACTCAAATAGCCGGGTCCATGAGGTGATCCCATGATAATAGAGACGTACAGCCTGACAAAGCAGTTCAACGGCAAGGGAGGTTTTTCTGATATAAACCTGACCGTAGACAGCGGTCAGGTGTTTGGTTTCCTGGGACCCAACGGCGCAGGAAAAAGCACTTTTGTGAAGACACTGGTGGGGCTATTGTACCCCACCTCAGGTCTTGCTTACATCCTGGGAAAGCCCCTAGGCGATGCAACCGTCAGGGAAAAAATCGGCTTTTTGCCCGAGGGCTTTAAATATCACGACTGGATGACAGGTAAGGAACTTATGGAATTTCACGCCAGGCTATATAAAATGAAAAACCCCAGTAAAAGAATCCAAGAGCTTATAGAACTGGTAAAACTAAAAGGGCACGAATCAAAAAGGATCAAGAATTACAGCAAGGGCATGCAACAGAGGATAGGTCTTGCCATAGCCCTTTTGCCTGACCCTGACGTCGTATTTTTGGATGAGCCTACCTCAGCATTAGACCCGGTGGGGCGTATAGAAGTGAGGGAGATCATAAAAGAGCTTAAAGCCATGGGTAAAACCGTATTTTTAAACAGCCACCTTTTAAGCGAGGTGGAAATGGTATGCGATGAAGTAGCGATTATAAACCACGGGCACATCATAGCCAAGGGAAAGCTTGACGAGCTCCTCGCGAAGACCACCAGAGTTGAAATAACAGCAGAAGGAGTATCTTCTGACCTGGTAGATAAACTGTCGTCTATGGGCGACGACTTTCAAATCCGTGGCAATACCATGGTACTGACAGTGAAGAACAGGGATGACATCCCCTTGATATCAAAAACAGTGGTGGAGTCAGGAGCCAGGCTCTACGAGCTTAAAAACCACACAGATTCACTGGAAGAGTTATTTATAACCCTGCTAGGAAAGGATGAACAAAATGCTGACCATCGTTAAATACACCATAAAGGAAATGGCCAGAAAACGGGCTTTGCTTTTTGTAGCTCTGCTTACCGCAGGGTTTCTTGCCATCTATGGATACGGCTTGCATATGGTCTTCAGAAACACTGGCAATAGTGGCAACTTCACCAACGTTTTTTACTACATACAATATTCACAGCTTCTGTCAGCGGGGCTTTACTTTGGCAGCTTTATAGTGGCATTTTTGACCGTATTGACATCGGTCAGCGCCATATCAGGAGACGTGGAGAGCAGCGCCATATATGCAGTGCTGGTAAAACCCATAAAAAGGTATGAGGTTGTACTGGGCAAATTCATAGGCTACGGAATCATCCTCACCGTTTATAGCTCCTTTTTCTTCCTGGCCATAATCGGCCTCAACATAGCTACAGGCAACAAGTTGACCTTTCAATTTTCAAACATCCTGAAGGCGATGTTTTATTTTGACCTGGGGCCTATAGCCTTCCTGTCCTTTGTCGTATGCATGAGCTCTATGCTTTCCACCGTCAATACAGGTGTCATAAGCGTCATGGCGTACGGCATTGCTATGATAGGCGGCATCCTGGAGCAGATAGGGACATTAATACCCAAAGGAGAGGGACAGGGCCTGATCAACGCAGGTATAATCACCAGCCTTGTAATGCCCACTGATGTGATCTTTCGCAAGATGACCTCAGAGCTTTTAAGCACCTCAGAGGGATTTAGCTTTATAACAGGCGGGCTTTTCGGCGCTCAATCCCAGCCCAGCCCTTATATGATAGGGTACATCTTCGCGTACATCGTCTTTCTGGTGATTTACGGCTCCGTAAAATTCACTCACAGGGATCTCTAAACTGCTTCTGTCCCATCTTTTTCTTTAAACTGTTTATCTGCTCCAGCCTCTGTTTAAAATTCTTTTCCAGGCCTGATTCCGTAGGTTCATAATAACTCCTATCCTTTAAATTATCAGGCAGGCACTGCATGTCTGCCACTTTCTCATCATAATCGTGAGCGTACTTATACCCATCGCCATACCCTAGCTCTTTCATAAGCCTTGTAGGGGCATTCCTCAGGTGAAGAGGCACTCCTTCTGCCATGGTTTTCAATGCATCCGCCTTTGCCCTGTTGTAAGCCACATACACCGCGTTGGACTTGGGAGCCAGCGCCAGATATACAGCCGCCTGGGCCAGGTTTACGCTGCATTCTGGCATCCCAATATAGTGAGCAGCATCATAGGCAGCCACCGCTATCTCCAGTGCTCTTGGATCTGCCAGCCCCACGTCCTCCGATGCAAACCGTATCATCCTCCTGGCCACGTACAGAGGATCCTCCCCTGCCTCCAGCATCCTGGCCAGCCAGTATACCGCTGCCTGACAATCGCTGTTTCTCAAGGACTTGTGAAACGCCGAAATGAGGTTATAATGCTCTTCTCCCTGCTTGTCGTACAGCAGGGATTTTCTCTGCATGGCATCCTCCAGTATAGCATCTGTTATCACCCGCCTGCCGTTGCCATCGACAGGGCAGCCTGTAACAGCCATCTCCAGGGTATTTAACGCCACCCGGGCATCCCCATTGGCAAAGGTAGCTATTTTTTGCAGCTGCTCATCTCTTATTACCACATCGTACTGCCCCAGGCCGCGCTGGCTGTCCTCTAAAGCCCTTTTGAGCAAAACCATAAGGTCCTTCTCGCTCAATGGGTTCATGACAAAGACCTTGGAGCGGGATAACAGCGCCGAATTCACCTCAAAAGAAGGATTTTCTGTAGTCGCCCCGATCAATATGATATCGCCTTTTTCCACATAAGGCAAAAAAGCATCCTGTTGCGCCTTATTGAAGCGGTGAATTTCATCAATAAACAGCACAGTCTTGTTCCCAAATCTGCTCTCAGCCTCAGCCTTTTCCATGATCTGCTTTATATCTTTTATGCCAGAGGTGACTGCGCTAAATGTGACAAAATTGGAATGGGTCATATGAGCGATGATCATAGCTAAGGTGGTTTTACCCACGCCCGGCGGTCCCCAGAGGATCATGGACGTTATGCTGTCTGTCTCTATAAGGTTTCTCAAAAGCTTGCCCTTTCCCAGTATATGCTCCTGACCCACAAACTCATCCAGATTCTGAGGTCTCATCCTGTCAGCCAGCGGCTTATTTTTTTCTCTTTCCCCATCAAATATAGACCTTTGTTTATACATCAAATCCTCTCACCAAACTCCTCATCATTCATATCGTATACCTTCCACGGTATTCTGCTTATCAATTTGCCTCTATATAATGCCTGGCTACCCATGAATATGTGCTGGATATTTCCCTTATCAGGAAGTTTAACCTCATACCATATACTTCTTTTGAACTCACGCATATTCACAATATTTCGATCAGCTATGGAGTTAAAAGCTCTGCGGTATACAATCAACTTGCCATTTACAACTCCCACGTCAAAGCGCTTAATATCGTTACCCTTGTAAAATATCCTCATCTGAAGCTGGTACGCTACTTTATTTGAAATCGGCGCTTTGGTCGTAAGTCCAATCCATAGCACGCCATTATACCTGAATACCCGCAAGTCATCCAAATCCGCACTTTTATATATCTCCTGGCTGAACATACCATCGATACTCTTTGCTACTATATAATCTTTGGTTTTATCCAGCGCGCCCAAGGACGGCAACTGGTTAACCCCTGAAATATTCACCTTTGGCACATACCCAAACAGCTCACTCTTCCTGACAAAAGCCATCAAAAAAGGCTGCATTATCTCAATCTGCGTCCTATATTGCAACAACGCTTTTTTCTTGATGCTTATCTCATCTTGACTTAACTGGAATCTCTGCCATCTCTCCCATTTAAGATCTATCGGTGGGTTTTCATTCAGCGTAGTAACAGCCATCCACGGCACAGGCCATTGGGGATGGTGAACAAGATACGTATGTTCCCTTATATGGTAATTCTGTTGTAATATGGTATAAACCACGAAATTGCTAACAGCCCAATGATCGGCATTTGTATCATTAGGATCCGGATAAAAAATATCAGTAGGCCTAAAACTTTTGACCAAAGATGAAAACGCCTCAAAGGCATTCTGTCCTGTATACTCTATCCCAGGTCTGTACACGTTGGTCTTGTACGGTGAGCGATAAACCCATACGCCGCCACTTCTGCGCGGTACATTCCAGAAATCGTCCCACAAAAACCTCAAACTGCCATCGGCGAATCCTAAAAATATCAAATCTTTTCTCGGCAATCCCAGCGTTTGCATCGCCACTATGCTCTCTCTTTGCCTCTGAACCCCTAACCTGTAAAAGTCCTTATTGGTGGGATGTAGTCGTTTTGAAAAATTTATAGCCGCGCGCTTGTAACTCTCTCCAGATGTAAAAATAACTACTTTAATTGGTATATGCATCTTTAAAGCTTCTTTTATGACACCTGCGGCGCCTATAGATTCATCGTCTGGATGGGGTGCAACTACCATAATTCTGCTGCCGGGGTAATCAAATTCAGGGATATCGGTTTTTAACGTCATATTGGCAATAACCGAACCAAGATTCATCGTGCTAAATAAAAACACCAGCACCAGTGACACACCTGCTAATAAATACATATATCTCTTGATTCTTTTTTGCATCCCGCCTCACCCGAGAGTAAGTATATCACTTTTTTATTACAAATTCATTAATATTTTTTTAACAGTTAACTTGCATTTTAAAAAAAGTCAATAATCCATAAAAAAATCCCTCTATCACCTTTTCTATGTAATCAGTGCTCCTCAGGTGCGCATCATCAAGTCTATTATTTATATTCCCGAGGTATACATTTACAACGCCCCTCAAACCCTTTTCTTTTTCTTCATACACGTACCCACGACCATCAAGGGGAAGCTTTAGCTCCAACCCGTGATATATTTCCATAGCCGCCCTTTCTAATTCAGAGGAGCTATATGTGACTTTATACCCAGTGAAATCCTCTGATTCATGCAATAAAGCTATAAATATACTTATATCGGCTTTTACTTCACCATTCCTGTATACAACCTTACAACCGTACTGCTCTACTGCACTGCCGATTTTATCTGCAATTTTTCTCAATACATCCTTTTCCACAAGTTTGGTGGGGCTTACATGCATACTTTCAGAAGGTATAAGCCTTATTACCTTGCCCTCAAAATACCGCCTTAACTGTGATCTATCCAAAATCACTGTTAAAGAAAATGGCACACCGTTCTTCGGCATTACATCATAACGGGTGTCAAATTGTGTACGTATATATGCGATGACATTGTTGTCTCTCTGGGCTAACTCTATACAATTTATTAATCCGTCGTATACGCTTTTGCTTTCAGCGGAGAAATTCAACATTGTGTTGTAAAACATCACTTCCATACTTCTGCTATCAATAGCTCCAATACTATATCTGGGTTCATTCAACAGCTGAAAACAAATTTGACTTTTATAACCTTCAACCTTGTTATAATAATTGGTCAAATATGAAATACTTTTTTTAATAAAAATTCCTCCCTATTCCAAATATGTGGCAAAATTGTGATTGAAATATTTGTCATATATAGTATAATATTTGTAATAAGCTTAATCAAGAGGTGTACAAATGTACAGAATACCTGTCAGAACACACATAATAACAGAGAAAGACAACATCGTATCTGTAGTCAAAAAGTACATAGAGAATATCGCAGAGCCAGGTGATATCGTGGCCATCGCGGAGAGCGTTGTTGCGATCACTCAGGGAAGGGCTTATCTGCCCAAAGACGTAAAGGTTGGATTGCTGGCTAGGTTTTTATGCAAGTTCCCCCAGAGGCACGGAAGCCTTACATCGCCGCAATCCATGCAACTGGCCATAAACGAAACCGGGCATTTTCGAATTCTGCTTGCAGCAGGTATAGGCGCCATAGGTAAGCTTTTTGGCATAAAAGGCTGGTTTTTTAAAATCGCAGGTAGGCAGGTAGCCCTAATAGACGATGTAGCTGGCACCATGCCACCCTATCACAGGCACATCGTACTAGGACCTAAAGACCCCGATAAGGTATGCAATGCCATAAAAAAAGCCACAGGCATTGATGCTATAATCGTTGACGCCAACGACATAGGCTGTGCGAATATTGTGGGCCATTCTTCTGGAATAAGTATGGATATAAAAAAGCAGCTTACAAACATCTTCAAAGAAAATCCCGCGGGAAACGGCGATCAGCAAACCCCTATTGTGCTGTTAAAAAGATGCAAGGCAAAGGACATGTAGAACCCGGCTACTTACCGCAAAGTACATCACTGTACACCTGAATGACTTTTTCGCACATTTTATCAGCGCTAAACAACTCCTTGTACCTTTCATAGCCTTTTAAACCATACCTTTGGCCGCGTTGGGGATCGTTGAGAAAGTAAAGTATAGCCTCTTTTAATTTTCCCACGTTCCCTGGCTTTACCAGCAGACCATTGACTCCATCTACCACCTCCTCGGGTATTCCCCCTACATCTGTCGCTACTATCGGTTTGGCTGCCCTCATGGCCTCGATGACTGACACAGGCATTCCCTCTGAAAAAGAAGGCAGGACAAAGACATCTGAACTTTTCAACAATACATCTACGTCATCTCTATAACCTAAAAGCTTTACCTGTTCTTGTCTATTCAATACCTTTATAAGGTCTTCCAGTTGGCTTTTCTGAGGCCCGTCGCCCAGGACCAAGAACTCCACGTCATCCCTCTCCTTCAATATTTCATCTGCAGCCTTTATCAAGTATTCAACCCCTTTTTCCGGTATAAGCCTGGCCACTGATATAACCCTTTTCTTACCACTCAATTCTTTAACATCGTCCTTCGCGCCCCCATCAACGAAATCTGGTATTCCATTGTATACCGTCCGGATTTTGCCCTCAGGTACCCCCATCTGCTCAATCACATGGACCTTTAAAGCCTCCGACACTGCAATATAGGCTTTGGTGCGCCCTGAAAGGATTCTCTCCATGAGCACAAAAAACTTTCTCAAAAAAAATCTATCAGGCATATAATTGTGAACTGTTACTACCGTAGCATATACACCGTCGACCATGCACGCAAGTCTGCCTACCACTGATGCTATGTACCCGTGCATATGGACCACGTCAGGTCTTTCTTTTTTAATAACAGAAGATATTTTTATTGCCTGGCTAAACAGCGAAAATACATTGCTGTCGTTGTTAAATACCACCCTATACGCCTTTATCTCCAGACCTCTAAACCACCTTTCGGTGACATCATCAATATCTCCGATCAAACAAACGTCATACCCTTTTTCAATCAGCATAGATAGAAGTATCTTTATGTGAGACAGCATGCCGCCTTGAGATGTCCTCACGATGTGCGCTATTTTCATAAATCAATCCTCCTTATGTTAATTATAATTATAGACTTAAAACTTTCAATTAAACTATATATTTGATAAACGGCAGTATTATTAAAGTGGTTCCTACATTAAATAGCGTGTGGATAACGGCAATCTGTCTGGCAGGGTCATTGCCACCGATTGCCTTTGATAAGTCCACCAGTGGATTTAACAGCATCATAAATATCACGGTGCCAAATACATTAAACAACAAGTGAAAATACGCCGCGTTTTTTGCGCTTTTATTTTTAGTTATAACCGCTGCTATCAATGTATCAAAACACGTGCTGATATTCTGCCCAAACACTATAGGCGCTGCGCCAAAAGCAGATATCATATCAGCCCTGGCAAGGGACTGCAACATGGCAATTCCCACTGTGGAGGATTGAATAATAGTAACTAAAGCAATACCAATAAGCAACCCTTTAAAAGGGCTGTCGTCGATCCCCTGCATCATTCCCACAAAATTCAAGTTTTCCCTCAATGGCATCATTGAATCGCTCATATAGTCAATGCCGTAAAATAACAAACCGATACCTGCGACAAACTGAGAAATACACCTCAGCTTTGAATTTCGGCTCAAGATGTACCCCAAAACACCTATCGGAACGAGATATACAGTATAATAAAACGCGTTAAAGGATATAATATTGACGGTTATAGTTGACCCTATATTAGATCCCATTATTATTGCTGCTGCCTGGCCAAAATCGATAACGCCTGCATCGATAAAACTGATCAACATAATGATGACCCCGCTGCTGGACCCAGACAACGCGGTTATAGCAAATCCTATAAAAATGTTCACAAGCACACTCCTGGAAACACGAGCCATGAGCCTTTTGACTTTTTCTGTAGCCATGCCTTTTAAGGCATCATTCATAAAATACACGCCAAACAAAAACACGCAAAGCCCCAAAAAGATTTTTATAGCCACAACGGTATATTGCATATAAATTCCCCCTTTCTTATCTTCATTTTTTAAAAACTCCAATGTTAATATATTTTTAATGTTTTTGTGATATAATAGCTTGTGGAGGATAAGGTATGGGAAAAAGAATTTTAATACTATCAGAAAAAGTCGGAGAAGGTCATGAGCGGGCAGCTAAAGCCGTTCAAAAGGCAATATACGCCTTAGAACCTTCTGCCCACGTCTTAATTTTGAATCCCTGGAAGACATTTTACCCTGCTCTGACACAGTTATCCACAGAGACATACCTGATGACACTAAAAGTAAAGCCAGAGCTATGGGGTTATATATACGATAAGGAAAGAGCTCAGAGAGGCAAAAAAATAATAAAAGTCGTAGGCAAAGGCATATACTTCCAGATGGACAGAATACTCCGGCGTTTTAAACCCGATTTCATCGTGTGCACCCATCCGTTTACGTACTATGCGATATATCAGTTCAAAAAAGAGCTTTTTAAGTCAGGCGTAAAAATAGCTTCTATCGTCACAGACTTTGATATCCATAGTTACTGGATAGACGAATGCGTGGACATTTATTTTGTAGCCTCCGATGATGTAAAGGAGAAAATTATCAAAGCTGGAGTAAAAGGCGACAATGTGTATTCTACGGGAATCCCCGTAGACATAGCCTTCAGCTCCAAGCCAGACAAACTAGAGATGAGGTCAAAATTAGGCTTTAAACCTGAAATGCCATTAATTTTGATAATGGGAGGAGGGCTAGGCCTGGGCAATATAGAAAATATAGCCCGGGAAATATCCAGAGTACGCCGCAGTTATCAGGTAGTTTTAATAGCTGGCAATAACGAAGAGCTAAAAAACGAAACAAAAGCCATAGCTCGCAAATCCCTTACTCTTATGCACGTTACAGGATTCGTGGACAATGTAAATGAGTACATGGCCGCATCAGATCTCATAGTCACAAAAGCAGGGGGATTGACCATATCTGAAGCCCTGGCCATGGATTTGCCCATTATCATAAGCACCGCATTGCCTGGCCAGGAAACATACAATCTGGATTTTCTGCTAAAAAAAGGAGCAGCCCTTAAAGCAGACAGTCCTGCAGAAATAATCGATGCCATTGACAGGCTGCTGAGAGATCAAGAGCTATATAATCGCATAAAAGATAATTGCAAAAAGATTTCAAAGCCCAATTCCTCTATAGAGGTGTCAAAAGTAATATTAAACGAAATAGAAAAAAGCAGAAATTTTTTTGAGTCCATACAATAAATAAGGTATTGAAAAATTCACCTCACAGGTCTATAATTATATCGCTGCAAGCCCGAAACTTTGCAGAGTTTCGGGCTTTTAAACCGTAGAAAGAAGGTGTAAATAAACTTGTACAAATTGGATCAGACGAGAACCCCTCTTTTTGACGCGCTTTTAAAATATTATGAAAACAATACCGTGCCTTTTCACGTACCAGGTCATAAAAAAGGCGCAGGAATGCACGATAAATTTAAAAAATTTACAGGAACCAACGTGCTATCCATCGATGTAACCGTATTTAAGGAAGTGGATAGCCTTCACAAACCTACAGGCGCAATAAAAGAAGCCCAAGAACTAGCTGCAGATGCTTTTGGCGCTGACGCTACTTTCTTCTGCATCCATGGCACAACCGGAGCCATCCAGGCCATGATATTGAGCACAGTAAAAGAAGGGGATAAAATCATCATCCCCAGAAACGTTCACAAATCAGTTACTTCGGGAATAATACTAAGCGGTGCTACACCTGTGTACATAAAACCCGAAATAGATGACAGATTGGGAATAGCCATGGGCGTGACGCCGGCCGCTGTAAAAAAAGCCATAAGCGAAAACCCCGATGCTAAAGCCGTTTTGATAATAAACCCTACTTATTACGGCGCTGCTACCGACATAAAAACGATCGCCGACATCGTCCACCAGAACAACATGTTGTTGCTGGTAGATGAAGCCCATGGCCCTCATCTAAAATTTAATGAAAAACTTCCTTTATGCGCTCTAGACGCCGGTGCCGACATGTCATCCCAGAGCACCCATAAAATACTGGGAGCTATGACCCAAGGCTCTATGCTTCACGTCAGAAACACCGTAGACATCAACAGAGTTAAAGCTGTGATGAGCCTGTTGCAGACCACCAGCCCTTCATATGTGATACTGGCATCGCTGGACGTAGCCAGGATGCAAATGGCCACAGAAGGCAAAGCGCTGCTGGATAGAACCATCGGGCTGGCGCAATACGCCCGCAAGGCCATAAATCGCATGCGAGGCCTTTATTGCCCGGGTGAAGAGCTCATAGGCCGCAATGGCATATATGACTTTGATCCCACAAAGGTAACAATTAATGCCAGGGAATTGGGAATAACTGGATATCAGCTGGAGAGGTTGCTCTCGGAAAAATACCACGTACAACTGGAGCTGGCTGATATGTACAACGCCCTTGCCGTATTCTCCATAGGAGATACCAAAAAATCGGTAGACGCGCTTCTACACGCCCTGGAGGAAATAAGCGAATCTTATTATAAAAAAGGAACAAAGAAGTTTACGTGCCGTGACATCCCTGACATACCAGAACAGCTTTTAAACCCTAGAGAAGCTTTCGCCAGCGATACCGCCCTGCTGCCTCTAAAAGACAGCGTAGGCCAGATAAGCAGCGAATTCATCCTCTCATACCCACCTGGCATCCCTGTGTTATGTCCTGGCGAGATAATAACCCAGGAGATCGTAGACTACGTAGAGGAAATGAAAGCAGCAGGGTTGTTCGTCCAGGGAACAGAAGACCCTGACGTAAACTACATAAAGGTGGTCAGAGATCTAAAGGCCATCAATATAACCGCATGAAAACACCCCTTCAGCCATTTACGGCTGAAAGGGGTTTAAATATAACCTCCGTCTACGGTTATCACCTGCCCTGTTAAATAGCACGCCTCATCTGACGCCAGATAAACAGCCACTTCAGCCACATCCTCGGGTGTTCCGATCCTCTTTACAGGTATGGCATTTCTCATCTTTTCCAGTTCCTGAGCAGTAAAGCTTCTGAGCATATCTGTATCTATAATGCCAGGGGCTATGGCATTAACCCTTATACCGCTAGGACCCAACTCCTTTGCCAGGGCTTTAGTCATAGCTATTATCGCCCCTTTAGCTGTAGAATAAGCCACTTCCATAGCCGCGCCACAAATGCCCCATATGGACGTTATATTTATTATACAGCCTTTTTTCTCCGATATCATATAAGGCAGTACTTCCTTTAAAACATTATAGGTCCCCAATACATGGGTATCCATAACCTCTTTCCATTGCTCATCAGGCATATCAGTAAAAAGTGTATAGCGCGCAATTCCCGCATTGTTTACCACAATGTCAGGTCTTCCCACATTGACTTTTGCTACCTCAACCATTTCCCTGACGGATTTTCTATCCCTCACGTCAGCGCCAAAGGCCACTGCGTACCCGCCTTTACTCCTTATCTCTCTGACGAGTTGTACAGCCTCATCTTTAGACTTATGGTAATTGACCAAAACCTTCGCACCTTCCAGTGCCATCCTATAAGCTATAGCCCTGCCTATACCTCTAGAAGCTCCTGTCACTATAGCTGCCTTGCCTTTTAGTTTCATTTTACAAATTTCAACACCGACTGGATAACCTTGTTGACCTTTTCCACGTTGACGCCCTGCTTTTCAATGTCCACAAGGCATTCTTTTGCGTGGTTTTCCAGTATCGAATAACCTACTTTCTCTATCGAGGACTTTATGGCAGCTATTTGCAACAGGATTTCATCGCACGTCTTTCCCTCTTCCACCATTTTCTCTATGCCGTCAATATGCCCTTTAATGGTCCTCAGCCTGAATATGATGTCCTTTTTCATATCGTCAGCCACTGTCAATCTCTCCTTATACCATTTAATACACCCATAAAACCAGGAAAAGAAATATCAACGCAATCAAAACCCTCTATTGTCGATTCCCCTCTTGTAATCAAAGCAGCTATTGCCATGGACATGGCAATGCGGTGGTCTCCAAAGCTTTTAAATGTCGAAGCTTTAAGGCCTCCTTTAGGTTTACCGTATATAACCATTCCGTCATCGGTTTCTTCCACATCCACGCCTAGCAACCGTAAATTATGAGCCATCCCATAAATCCTGTTGCTTTCTTTAACCTTAAGCTCTGAAGCGTCCTTTATGGTAGTAACCCCTTGGGCTACAGATGCGGCAATGCAAAAAACAGGTATCTCATCTATCATCCTCGGTACTATATCCCCTGATATTATAGTACCATGAAGCTGACTGGCCCTCACCCGTATGTCGGCTACAGGCTCATTGTTCACCGTTCTCCTATTTATCAACCGGATATCCGCTCCCATGCTAACCAGAGCATCAATTATTCCCGTCCTAGTGGGATTTACCCCCACGTCCTTTATCAACACGTCGGAATCAGGTACTACAAGAGCACCTACAATAAAATATGCCGCTGAAGAGATGTCACCTACCACATACACAGTCTGGGCTTTTAATCGTTCTACAGGTCGTGACACAATACGGTTGCCTGAAACCTTAACATCCGCCCCAAAAGCTGAAAGCATTGTCTCCGTGTGGTCCCTGGACTTTACAGGCTCATAGATTACGGTTTCTCCTTCAGCGTACAGGGATGCCATTAGTATAGATGATTTTACTTGAGCACTGGCCACAGGCATGGTGTACTCAATGCCTTTAAGATAAGAACCTCGTACGGTTATAGGGGCATACATATCCCCATTTCTACCTTGTATCACCGCTCCCATCTGGCGCAATGGCTTTATAACCCTGCCCATGGGCCTTTTTCTTATAGAATCGTCGCCATCTAGCACAGCCTCAAAAGGCTGTCCTGCCAAAATACCTGTCATTATCCTTATAGTAGTTCCAGAATTGCCTACATAAAGGGTATTTTCAGGTTTTTTTAGCCCCCTTAGCCCTTTGCCGTGCACCACTATTTTTTCGCCCTGCTCTTCGATATCTACACCTAATTGCCTGAAACAGGCTATAGTAGACAGACAATCCTGTCCCTTTAAAAAATTATATATAACCGTATCCCCTTCAGCAAGAGCTCCTATCATAATCGCCCTATGGGATATGGATTTATCCCCAGGGATAGTAATAGTACCGTACAGTCCCCTGCATTTGCCTTTTACCTGCATGATATAACCCTCTCCCGATAATTCTTGGCTCTCGAAAAGAAATCGCCCAATTTCTCTCCATTCTCCTCTTCCAGAATGTTTTTAAAGTGCTCCAGTTCGCCTTCAAATGCCTTTATAGCATCCAGGATCTTGCCCTTATTGCGCAAACACACGTCTCTCCACATCTCAGGAGAGGAAGAAGATACCCTGGTCAAATCCCTGAAGCTTCCCGCCGCTATCTCGCTCAATACGCCATCTTTGTCACTATCCATTGTTGTATTTAACAAGGCAGCAGATATCACATGAGGCATATGGCTTATAACAGCCACTGCCACATCATGATAATCAGGGTCTATAAGCAGTGGTCTTGCCTCTATCGAGGAAACTATAGATGTAAGCAAATCCACTTTGTCCGAAGGAGCTGCTAAAGGCATCAAAAGGTACGCGCAATTTTTAAACAAATCGGGAGTAGCGTTAAAATATCCGCCTTTTTCCATACCGGCCATAGGATGTCCCGATATAAAGTAAACCCCATGGGGAATTTCCTCTACAACCTTTTTAAGCATATCCCCTTTTACGCTACACACGTCGGTCACTATAGTACCTGCTTTTACCCTGTGCGCCACGGCCTTTACCGTATCATATACCTTGCTCACAGGAGTGCACACAAACACCACATCAGCAGCAATGTCTCCCTCTATGTCGCCCAGTGAAAGCCAGAATTCATCCACCACTCCCTCGTCAAAAGCCGTCTTGAGGCTATTGAAGTCTACATCCACCGCCCATATTCGATGGCATAGGCGAGCTTTTATGGCCTTTGCCAGGGAGCCGCCTATAAGCCCCAAACCTATTATTCCTATGTTCACAGGCCAACCCTTCTTCCCATTACATCGGCAATTTTAGACACACCGCTGACCAGGTCTTTGAACTCCTCAGGCTTTAAAGACTGGGGGCCATCGGACAATGCCAGCTTAGGCTCAGGATGCACCTCAATTATGAGGCCATCGGCACCTGCGGCAATGGCCGCCATAGCCATAGGTTTTATAAGCTCCCGCTTCCCCGTGCCGTGGCTGGGGTCCACGATTATAGGCAAATGGCTCTTAGACTTAACCACAGGTACAGCGCTAAGGTCTAGGGTATTCCTGGTATACGTCTCAAAGGTTCTTATCCCCCTCTCGCACAAGACTACATTGGGATTGCCTTCTGCCACAATGTATTCAGCGGCATTTAGCCACTCCTCTATGGTAGACGCAAGACCTCTCTTCAAAAGGACAGGCTTTTTACTTCTTCCCACTTCTCTCAACAGCTGGAAGTTCTGCATATTGCGGGCACCAATTTGAAGCATATCAACCTTTTCGGCTACCCGCTCCACATCCTGTGTGTTTACCACTTCTGTGACTATCCTTATGCCCAGCTCTTTTTTAGCTTCCACCATTAACTCAAGCCCTTCCCATTGTAGTCCTTGAAAAGAATAAGGGGACGTCCTGGGCTTAAACACACCACCTCGCAAGATCTTGGCACCACAACTTCTAACAGCTCTGGCCACAGTCATAAGCTGTTCCTTGCTTTCTACCGCACACGGCCCCGCTATAAGCACGATTTCAGCACCGCCGATTTTCACGCCGTCCACGTCCACGACCGTAGGCTCGGGTTTAAAATTCCTGTTAACCAGTTTATACGGCTCCACTATAGGCACAGCCTTTTCAACACCTGGCAACAGCTCTACGGGATAATCCTCCAGCACTTTTTTATCCCCTATAACGCCTATAATAGTCCTCTCAGTGCCTTTGGATATGTGGTAGCTCAAGCCTTTGCTAATCAAAAAATCGCATACGCCTTTAAGCTCTTCATCGGTATAATCAGATTTTAACAGTATTACCATAAAAACATTCCTCCTCTACCGTACTACTAAATAAAAATAAAAAAATTAAAAACCGTGCTACCATGCTACGAAAACACCGTTATACAACGATATTATCGCCTACATGATAACAAATTATATCATAACGCAGAGGGATTTGACAAAACTTTTATCGCCCTCTTTACCTGGGGAATAGCGTATACCACTAGACAGATAACCAGCTCAGGCCCTATTACAGTAGCATTGTATACCAGTGAATAGTAAACCGGGTTCATTCCTTTAGGAGCATACGATGCAAAAAACACAAAGCCTGATATAAAATGGAATACAAACCTTCCTACGCCTCCTGCTACTATACCCAAGGGTAGATTCTTTTTAAAAAAACCCGCTATCCCCAGCGCGCCAAATGCCAAAGGATAATCCAATAAAAGTTGAGCCCAGTGTACCACAAAAGCGTCCTGTATCAGCTGCAAAAAGCCATAAGCCACTCCCGCTGTTATACCCGCCGCTGGTCCAAAAGCATACGCGTAGATAAAAAGAGGAAGCATGCTGGCAGGGGTGATCGTACCCCCTTGAGGCATATGATATAGCCTTACATACGATAATACAAAAGATATGGCTATACTCAAGCCACCGTATACAATGGTCCTTGTATCGTATCTCCTTTTCTTGCCCCTTACATAAAAGATTAAAACCACTACCAACACCACAACGAGAGCCGCAATGGTGATCGCTTTTATCTTGGCAAAATCGCTGAAAACACCTACGAGATACTTCATTAAAAAATACCCCCTTTGTCTTCGCCACAGGGAGTATTTGCAGAATACTCCGCACTCCCTACGCCAGCATTAACTGACAGGTTCAAAGGGTCTACGCCCTAACGGCGTACTCTCAGCAAAAAGCTCCCCTGGCGGATGATGATTTTGTTTTACACCTTTATACCACACAACGGACAATATGTCAAATGTTATCTAAACCTTGACCCTAAAATCGCAAAAGTATATACTTACCTTGGGGAGGAGATCTCTATGAGCAAATCAGAATTTCGCAGGCTCTGGAACGGATTCTGGCAGTTGGCAGATCCTAAAATATGGATAGCATCCACAGTCCCTATGGCAGTAGCTGGTGCATACGCCTATGGCCAAACAGGTCGATTCAGCCTCTTGTGGTTCGCTGTATCTGTGATAGGCATATACCTGATTGAAATAGGCAAAAACGCCCTCAATGAAATTGTGGACTATGAATCAGGGGTAGACCGTTTTATAAAGCCTGAAAACACAACTCCTTTTAGCGGAGGTAAAAAAACTATTGTCCAAGGCAAATTAACCGTAAAAGAGGTTAAAGTTATAGCACTTTTGACCATGCTAGCAGCGTGCGCTATAGGGCTTATCATAGTGCTTTTTCGTGAACCATCCGTAATATGGATAGGCATTTCAGGTGTTCTAATATCAGCTTTTTACAGCATACCACCTTTCAAGCTGTGTTACAACGGCCTTGGCGAAATAGCCGTAGGGGTAACTTTCGGGCCTTTAATCACATCGGGTATGTACCTGGTTTTAACTCATCAACTGAATACATACGTGTTGCTGCTATCATTGCCCATAGGCTTTTTAGTGACGAATATCCTGTGGATAAATCAGTTTCCCGACTACGAAGCAGATGCTAAAGGCCATAAGTACAATTGGCTGGTGCGCTTAGGCAAGAAAAAAGGGGTAAAGGTCTACGCAACACTGTACATTGCAACATACATATCACTTATAGTATTGAGCGTCGTAGGTAAAAATCCCCTATGGCTTTTAGGCTTCATAACCCTGCCACTGGTTATACAGTCCGTAAATATAGCTAACAAATTCTACGACGACATACCTAGGTTAATAAGAGCTAACGCTAAAACCGTCCAGGTATATCAGATAACAGGGCTTGCAATGGTAATAATTTCGCTGCTAGTTTAAGTTGATATTATTTTAACGACGTGATATAATAATGTTAACACAAAATTCATATTTTAGCAGAGGGGAGAATTTTATGAAAAAAGTTGTGGCCATAGCTTTGTCAGGGATAGTAGCCGCCTTCATTTTTTCCGGCTGTTCTACTAAAAGCGCCAGCGGAACCTATAAAGACGGCACATATAAAGCAGAGCAATCTGCTTTTGACAGCCACGGCTGGAAAGGGCAGATAGAGATCACTGTAAAAGGCGGCAAAATCACCAACGTAGTTTACAACGAGGTGGATAAAAATGGCAATCTCAAAAGAAACGACCAACAGTACGCTGAAAAAATGAAAGCAAAAAACAATATAACTCCTAAAGAAGTAGACGAAAAGTTACAACAGCAGTTAGTAGATAAACAAGACCCGTCTAAAGTAGACACGGTTACAGGAGCTACTGAATCGTCCAAGACTTTCAAAGAATTAGCCACAGAAGCCTTAAATAATGCAAAATGACAAAAAGGGCATCCTAAGTAATGGGATGCTCTTTATTGTTTTAATATGCTCTGTGGAGAAGCTTTTCTGCTACCTCAGTCAGCACCTGTTTGCTGGGGCATTCCTTTAAAGAGGATATTTTGTTAAAGGCTTTTTTAGTATATCTTCTAGCCAACTCTCGAGCTTGTTCTATTCCACCTGCTTGTCGGGCAAATTCAATTAACTTTTTTACTTCGCATTCGTCATAAGACCTTTTTTGGAGGATAGGGGTTATTTCTTCTCTCTCGCCCTTCTGCAGTGCGTAAATCAGAGGCAGGGTAAAAATGCCTTGTCGAATATCATTGCCTAACGGCTTGCCCACTACCACTTCATTACCTGTATAATCCAGGATATCGTCGATTATTTGAAAGGCCATCCCTATATTGTAGCCTATACTGGCCAGCGTCCTAGATAAACGTTCATCGCAATTGCTCTCGTGCGCACCTATATAAAAGCTCAAGGCAAAGAGAACAGCTGTTTTCGCAGCTATCCTCTTTAAATACTGAGTAACCGTTATGTTGACATCGTACTGGCTCTCAAATTGTTCAATCTCGCCTTTACATATTCTAGACACCGCTTTGGACACTTTTTTAATGTCTTTTACAGCAATGCTATCAGACAGGAGCAAAAAGCATTGACAGAATAAAAAATCGCCAATAAACACCGCATAATTTTTGCCATACTCTGCCTGAATAGTAGGTTTACTTCGCCTTATCAATGCGTTATCTATTATATCGTCGTGGATAAGGGTAGCCATATGAAGCATCTCAATCATAGCCGCCAATGAGCACAGCTTTTTTCTTTCATACTTACCAAATCTCCCTGCCAGAACCACAAAGCCAGGGCGAATCATCTTTCCTCCAGCGTGGATCATATCCAATAGCACATCTCTGATCAATTTATTGCCATTGCTTACACACTTCTCTATCATCCTTCTAACTTCTTCAAGATCCTTCTGTATATCGGGATAGTCACTCCAAAATTTATCCATTAAATCACCTTGTTCAGTATGGATTTAGATTCTTTAATTTTTTCCAGTGATCCAATATAAATTTAGCAGACAACCCTACAAAAATACCTGTTCCTATACCCGCTATCATCAAAACGGGAACATAAGCCATTATGTTGATATTTTGCAATATCAGGGAAGCCACAGCCATCTGGCCGATATTGTGAAATACAGCTCCTGCCATACTCACCCCGATCTCGCTTACGCTCTCTCCCCCAACGGTTTTCACAATATACATGGCCACAAGGCTTAAAAAGCCGCCACCTATGCTGTAAAAAAAAGAAGAGGGCGACGCGGCAAAAAACGCGGACAAAAGTATCCTCACCCCTATTACCACAAGGGTGTTGTAAAAGCCAAATAAATAAAGGGATATCACCGTCACTATGTTGGCAAGGCCCAATTTGGCACCAGGGGCAATAAAAGGAACAGGAATCATGCACTCTACGATGTACAAAGCCAGTGAATTAGCCACTAATATGGCTAAAAAAACCATCCTTCGAGTGGTCGATATGGATTTGCGATCAATATACGACCTGGTCGACTTGGTCATTTTTTTCACCTTTTATCTCTATTACTATACGAAATGGCAAACACACAATGCTTTGCCCTGGCTTATCAATAAAGCCTTCTTTAATACATATTTTGTCAGGGCATTCGGCGTAAATGACTTTTACCCCACCATCCTTAACCATTAACACGTCTTTGCCGTACCTTGTAACTATAGGGATCTCCTGCTGGTAGCTAGCATCGTCCAGGGAAACCTCTTTGTAAAACTTGCCGTCCACTGTTATAACGGCGTATTTATGACCGTAATGGCGGCCTGAGGTCATCCTGTAAAAGCCCAGCAAGCTTACAGATAAAATCGCCAGAAAAAGCATCACGACGATATCGCCTTTTTTCACCTAAACGCCTTCTTTCCCATCGCTTTAACTGACGTATAGATACGTCTTTCTGGCAAAGGGAGTCCTGGCCCACCAGTTTTTTATCCACGGTATCACATAGTAATCCAACCCGCACGCTCTCCCTGCTCCACCCATAAGGGCAATAGCCGCAAATATATACCACAGTATCGACTTGTCTGCCATCGCAGAGAGGATAAAGTTCAGCGCAAGGAATATAGATCCCGCCGACGCCAGCACGGTAAACAATCCTGCTATCAGCGCCAAACCTATAGCCACTTCTGTCATCACTACCATAGCCTGGAATACAAAGGCATGGGGCGCTACAAAGGTATCCATAAACCATTTGTAAACAGCCGGAGGCTGTTTTAACAATGGCTGCACCGTCTGCACTGTATTTGCAGCCTCACCAGCCTTGGCCGTAGCTCCTGATACGTCTGATGTGCTTATGATAAATATCTTTGAAGGATTAAGCCAACCTTGCTGTATCTTGCTTATCCCCTCAATAAGCCACAACGCACCCACATATATCCTTAGGCATACCAACCATAGTATAGGCATTCTAGCTGCCACATGACCCCCCAACAGCGATCGATTGCCTTTAATCTCAAAGAACTCGTGCATGATATAAGATAAAACAGCGTTAAGACCCGCCACCCCAAATAAATAATGCATATTTACTAGATGCTTCATGGCCATAGCTAAAAAACCTGACAGCGATACGCCCATCAATTCTGCCACTGCATACCTGCTGCCCAAAGACACCATAAACCCATGGTAATTTGGCTTAAAAGGCTTTTTGGAATCGCCATTCATATCCGCTATTATGTTGTGAACAGCGGTTTCTGCGGTCTGCAGCGCGGTTTCCACAACCTGTGGAGCAGGTTTGCCTTCGTGTTCACAATAAGCCACATCGCCTATTACATATACATTCTCTTTTCCCGCCGCCTGCATGTACTCATTGGTCTGTATTCTATATCTCTTATTCAGCTCCAACCCAAAGTTTTCAGCACACCTGTTTCCCTGGACTCCACACGTCCATATAAGGGTTTTTGTCTCTATCCTATTTCCGTCTTTTAGCACCACATAGCCTTCGTTTACTTCAGTTATAGCGCAATTGGTTAGAATTTTTACTCCCTGCTTGGTTAGGTATTTAAACGCCTTGGCTGCCAGCTTCTGGTTTAAGTTAGGCAGTATGTTACCTAGTGCCTCCACAACCATAACTTTTACATCGCCGCGATCTATATGGTATTTAGTGCATAAATCTCGTGTCCATTCCGCCAGTTCACCCGCGGTCTCTATTCCGGTAAACCCTGCACCTGCCACTACAAAAGTAAGCAGTTTCTTTCTCTTCTCCACATCTTCTTCCACACTGGCTTTTCTGAACATTTCCTCAATATGTTCTCTGGTCTTAGTCGCCGATTCCAGCGATCCTACTGTAAAACCGTACTCAAATACACCAGGTACGCCAAAGTCACAGGGCTCACTGCCCACAGCGATGATCAGATAGTCATAACCGTACTGCCCTGCTTTACCGATTACTAGCTGCATTTCATAATCAACTTTCTCTACTTCATCAGTTATTACATTTACTTTTTTACCTGCAAAGATCTTATGCAGATACACGCAGACGCTATCAGGCTCCAGTCTCGCGCCAGCCACCTCGTGTAGATCCGTCACCAACGTGTGATAAGGTTTTTTATCGATGAGGGTTATTTCAACGCCTTCTTCCTTCTTAAGTTTCCTGTTTAACAGCTTGGCAGCATGTACACCTCCGTACCCGGCGCCAACGATTACAATCCTTTTATTACGACTCATACTCTCCGCCTCCACCCTTTGAAAATCCCCTGTTTGTCTATACTTTCACAATTATTCTATTACAAAAATATTTATTTGTCTATACTTTTTAAATTCAAAAAACAGATATAAAATATATTTAAATAAGTGCAAAGGTGATGGATATGATAAGAGGATTAGCGTACAAGAACGGCAAGATATACAAGGACTTTCCTGTAGAAAAAATAAAAGAATTTTTATCAGACTCAGCTTTAATCTGGCTGGATATGGAAAAACCTGATGAAAAAGAGTTATCGCTCCTAAATGACGTGTTTCACTTTCATCCCCTGGCAATAGAAGATTGTGTAAAAAGGCAACAGCGGGCAAAAGTAGATGATTATAAAGACTATTACTTCATATTGCTCAACGCATTTAAAGGAAGGGACGTCAACAGGCACTTTACGTACTCTGAAATATACATGTTCCTTGGCAAAAACTACTTTGTCACGCTTCATTGGGAAAATCTCAATACCCTTGAGTCAGTTTACAGGAGAACCGCTGAATCAGAAATAATATTTGAAAGAGGCATAGATTTTATACCTTACAACGTCCTTGACGCCGTTGTGGACGATTATTTCCCTGTAATGGATAGAATAGGCGAGCGAATAGATTACATAGAAGAAGAGATCTTCAAAAACCCATATCCGCAAAAGATACAGGATGAAATACTTCTATTAAAGAGAAACATGCTCAAACTGAGAAAAACCCTCTCACCTCAAAGGGAAGTGTTGAATATACTGCTAAGGCACGAACTGTACATAATAAAAGAAGAAAACAGGCCGTATTTTATGGACGTATACGACCATTTGCTCAGGATAATAGATTTACTGGATACATACCAGGACCTGTTGGCCAGCACCCTTGAGCTCTTCATGTCCCAGATATCTAATAAGATGAACGGAATCATGAAGACGCTGACTATTATAACCACGATAATAATGCCCCTTACCCTTATAACAGGAATATACGGCATGAATTTCAAATACATGCCAGAGTTAAACAACCATTACGGCTACTTTATCACGCTGGCCGTTATGGGCCTTATAACGATTCTGGAATTCATATTCTTTAAAATAAAAAAATGGCTTTAAAAATCAAAGCACCCCCTTTTAGGGGATGCTTTGCGTTAATCCACATACTGCATGATCCTGCTTACCAGTTGTTGTTTTGGCGTTACTCCTATGACCTTGTCTACCATTTTGCCATCCTTAAAAATTCCCAGCGTGGGTATGCTCATGATCCTGTAAGTGGACGCTATCAGCGGATTCTCATCTACGTTTAACTTGACAACTTTTATCTCAGGATGCTCTTCTGCAATCTGATCCACTACTGGCGACATCATCCTGCAGGGCATGCACCACTCTGCCCAAAAATCAACTAAAACGGGTTTATCGGCGCTTAAAACCTCCTGAGCGAAATTCCCATCTCTCGCCTCAAAGACCATATTGATCCCTCCTATCTCTCTACCCCCCTATTGCAGGGGGGTGTATCTAAATACAATATAATACATTTGATCCAACATGTCAAGAAAATTTTTCTTTGACATACCTTATAATTCTATCCTCCAATAGAACTCCTCTCTTCAAAAGCTCCGATAGTGCTGTGCCACGAGATATGACAACTCTATAGATACGCCTGCTTTTATTTGTCCACAAGTATTTATAGCTTTCATTTCCCCTTAAAAAATCAAATACCCGTACCCCATTTTCCACAGCTTCTTTAACGGTCAACCCTATAAGTACATTGCCTATGCTGAACTTTGAATACCGCATATCAAAACCGCTTAAATAGTAATAATAACACCTGTTCGTTTTGAATCCGTATATAACCGCCGCTATTTCGCCGTTTATGCTTATAGCGTTGAGCAGCAAAAAACCTACCTCAAAAAGCTTTTTCGCCACAGATATGTGAAATCGCCTTACCCTTTCAGAATAAAAAGCCCCTGGCATCCCCTTCTTATGCCATCTCTCCTGGTGGTACCTTATAAGGTAGCGCATAAAAATCTCTACGTCTTCTGCTGAATGAGGCCTTTGCACCTCAAATTCAAAATCCCTTTGCAACCGCCTGGTGGAATATTCTAAGTTTTTCCTAAAGCGCTTATTCAAACTGGCTTTGCACCGATCCCAGTCATCTGCCAGGTCCATGTATGGACATACTTCCTGAGGAATTACAACGGCTTTATTTTCAAAATTTTCCCTTGCGAATTTCAAAAAATCCGAACCCTCGGGTATATGCTCTAAATCAAACACACCGCAGGGAGATGTAAAACCGCTAATCAGATCCATCATTAAATCAAATCTCTTAGAGGGACTTAATGCGTCCAGGTAATCGCTGTTGTTATACCCCACAAACCTATACCTTAGCCCCGAAGCTATCAGAGGCATTAATGAAACAACTTTGTCGTCCTTTTCTTCTACCAGCACAAGAGGTTTACGCCTTTTCCCAAAATACTTAAGCCATTCTGAAATCCACTCATAGCTTAAAAAAGGTGTAAAAAATTCCTGTTGCTGTATACCTATCCACTTGTCACGGTATTTTTCTAATTTCCCTATATCATCTATTATCAAAAATCCCACTTTACTTTCTCCCGTTCCTATACAACTTAATAAATTTCCACCATACAAAAACCACAACAAACGCGATCAACGGAGTGGCTATGTAAAGAAGAAACCTGTTATGCCTTATGATGTTAACAACATTGACGCTCTGAGTCCCCACAACAGTCCAGAAACTAGCCCATATAAAATCACCGCAAAGGGAGTAAAAGGTATAGGTCAGCACGTTCATTCGCGATATGCCAGAAACCCAGATAGCAGGGGTCCTGGTAACGCCTATTATCCTGCTTATAAACACGATTACGCCGCCGTATTTATCGTACCACCTGCTCACCCTGTCTATATCCTCATGGGTCAAACGCAGATAACGGCCGTACTTTTCCACAAAAGGCCTCCCACCATAGTACCCTGCGAGATATGCCGCTATATTTCCCGTCAAATTTCCCAAGGTAGCAACCGCAACCACTAGCCAAAAAGAAAAAATGTCCTTTGCTATTAACACACCTGCTGCAAAGAACAAAATCTCCACAGGGCCAGGCATACCTGTACCCTCAATCGCCAACCCCACAAACACCGCCATATACCCATATTGCACTACGTAATCATATACGTGCTTAGCAAAACCACTGCTCATTACGACCTCTCCAGTAGTTCAGGCCCAGACTTTCCTTAAGAGTTCATTGGCCTCCGATAGCAATTCTTTAAGTCTATTCTTATCTGCATCGTCCAGGCGACGAACTTTATCCTCTAGCAGTCCTATAAAGTGTTCAGCGCTCTCCTTTAAATATTGTTCCCCTTTTTCAGAAAGTTCTACGTAAATTATCCTTCTGTCTTTTGTGCACGGTGTCCTCTTTACAAAACCCTCTTCAACCAACTTATTGACCATCACCGTAAGGCTACCAAAACTTATACAGGATATGGCGCTGAGGTCCCCCATTCTGCAAGGCTGTATCTTTTTTATATTGCTCAATATCTTATACTGGGAGGGGGTTATAACAGCATGTTTAAAAAGGTGTTTGAAGTATTTTATATTGTCAAAATAAAATGCCGCCATCACCGCAGCCAAATCGCGATCCAGTTTATTCATACTATCCCTCTTCATTTGATATATGTCAAAAACCTTGTTACACATTTATTATATCAAATTCTTCGTCAAATAAGCAATTCCAATCATATTTCTGCGATAACTTTCTAGCATTTTCCGAACATCTTTCATAAAATTCCTGATCTTTCAGCAACACGTCAACAGCCTTTACAAATTCGCTTTGACTATAGTCTATGGCAATGCCCGCGTTATTGCCTTTCAGTAGCCTACCCATATCCCCTACATCTGTACCTATTACAGGCAACCCCGCTGCCATATACTCTATTACCTTTAAAGGAAAGGCATATCTCACCAGTTCTATCGGCTTTAGCACAGCCACTCCTATCCTGGCGTTGCTGAAATAGCTAGGTAAATCCTCATACTTTACAGTCCCGTTAAATTTAATATAAGCCTCTAAAGACAAATCCCTCACCAGCTGAAATAGCATTTTTTCCTTGCTTCCCTTGCCCAAAATGGTCATTCTTATACCAGGATTGATTTCAACCAACTTGTGCATGCCTCTTATGGCAAACTCCACTCCTGCCCAATCTTCCAGTGCCCCTGAATATATCAAATCCACAGACTTATGAGCACTGTAGTCGACTCTATTCTCTCTGAATAATTTAAGATCAACGCCGTTAGGAATAAAATACACGGGGATCTGCGTTTGATACTTTCTCAGCTCTATAAGTTCTTCGCTTACACATATGACGATATCAGCCCAGTTAAGGCACAATCTTTCCATCTGCCTTACCCTTTCGTATATCACGTCATAATCAAAAAAAGCAGGGAAATAATCTACATCTTCGTAAACCAGTTTGTCTACTCTGCCTTTGCGCTTTAAAATAATCGCTACCAAACCCGCCCATGGGCCTATAGCTATGCATACGTCGTAATGGTCGCTGTCTAACCTGGAATAAGGCAAATATATAGAATTAGGGTTAAAGGTATCAGCAAAGCTAAGAGAGACAATTATATACCTCACATTATCTTCTCTAACATCGTTTATGCTGCCGTTATTCTCAAAAGAAGCCGATAAAACCGTGGTCTTCATGCCTCTTTTTTTAAGGTACTTTATCATATGATGAGGTCTTTGAGTAAGAGACTTATTCAAATCGATGGTAGTTATAACCAGGATGCTCATGGAAGCCCTCCTATACTCTATACTATAAAGTCGCCTTTATAACTTTTAAAACCAGCAACTTGCGTTGCTGGTCTTCAAGCCCTAATCTGTTATCCGCCGTATGGAGGTACCACATCCCACAGTTGCGGCGGGAACATATCCGGGAACGGCCTTTGCATAAACTCTTCACACACATTAGCTGGAAACTCTTCGCACTCAGGCGGCGTCGGACAGAATCCAAAAGACGGTATAAGTAGCTGCACGGATATAACGGCCTTTAATATGATGAAAACGCCTAATATGACATTAATAGTGTTATCCACGTTTACTCTGCCAAAGAGGCATTCGGCACTAGCTTCAAAAGCGATATTATTAGCATTTGCTGTAGGCACGTACATGACCACATCTTTTGTAAACGTAGCCGGTGTACCCAGTACAGTCTGCTCAGCTCCACTATCGTATTTCACAATTATGTTGTAACTCACCTGAAATGTGCCCTGCACCCTCGCAAAACCCGGCCTATCCGGCAAAGGCGTCACTGTAAATCCGGTTGGTAAGAGCGTTACAGTGACATTTTCACACCTGTTGAACTGCGGATTGGTCTCTCCTATTAAAGGCACAAAAACCGTCGGAGCTATATTATCTAGGCATATTCTCTGCGAACATGCATCATAGACCTTATCAGCTACAATACAAACGATCTCGGTGGGCTCAGGGAATTGTCCGGGTTCTACTGGCCCAGGTACAACCTGCAAGCTTCCTATGGTCTTCGCATTAAATGCCATGTTAATCCCCCTTTCAATTTAGTTTCTAATCCCAGTTACAGTATACGTTAATAAATTTAAAGTGTTACAGCATATGCAAAAAGCATATACATATTTCAAAATGAAAAAATAACAGGGGGTGATGCTGATGAGTTCCCGCGACCAAATTAAAATAATAAAGCAAAATAATGATGTACATTGGATATTCTACATTTCAGACAGTACCCTATTTTATAAAAAGATACAAAACAGCGCTGTCGCCGAAGTTAAGCTAATAAAAGAACCTGTTTTATACTATGACGTAGACTTAGACATGGAAGATAACATACACCTTATAGCCACATTGCACAGCGGTGAGATAATGTACTTTGTATACACAAAGAGCGGATGGAAAAGCACATCACTCTATAAATTCAATACTTCCAGCCAAAAGTACGGTCCAATCGCCATAAAAAAGATAAAACACTATTTGCACGTTATTTACAGCGCTAAAAATACATTTGACGCCAGCTGGTTTTTTGCACATCATCGCTGGGATGGGGCTCAGTGGGAAGCCAACACCCTGTTAAAACTTCATAGTCCAGACCCTTATTTTGATATAGCGTCCAATTATAATAATGATATATACATCATTTTTGAAGACATTTCCAGCGGCATTACAAATGGCTATTTTTCTTCCTTTCATCCCCACATAAATAAGTGGAGCAGCCCCATCCAGTTTGCTTCCAACATCCTTCCCCATTCCTCCAAAATGTATATAGACAACGAAAATACTATACATTTCCTATGGCAGAGCCATGACGGAATATACTACAAGAAAAAATTTCAAGGAGGCTGGCCTAAAAACACCTGGAGCGATGTTAAAAAGATAACATCATACAACAAGCCCTGTAACCCCGTTATAATGAAAATACGCTTTTCTATGTGGATTGTGTGGATCCAGGAAAACGACCTGTGCTGTTGTATGTCATCAGACATGGGTACAACGTGGAGCAATCCGTTTAAATACCAGGCCATAGACCGAGACTTTTACGTCGCCAGATACATTGAAAACTCCAAAAGCAAGTTCGATGCCAGATATGTATACGGATACGAAAACCCTAATTTAAATATCGCAGTAGTAAAAGATTTCTTTGATGATAACAATAGCAAAACCGGATATTTTACATTTTATATAAAGGAATTGCAAAACTATACCGAGAACCTGATCTCAGCAGTAAAAAAGATGGAGAAAGAAAAACAAGATTTAAAAAACGCCATAACCACTCTTCAAGCAGAAAAATCTTACGCTGACGATGCCTTAGACAAACTCAATTTAGAGCTGTCAGCTATAAAAAAGCAAAATGAATACATAAAAGAAATATATGAAAAGACGCAAAAAGAGCTGACACAATTGCAATCAGAAAATGCCAGGTTAAAAGAGCTTCTAGACAATTTAAACGACAAAAAAAGTAAAAGCATATTAAGCAAACTGGTTGCCTTGTTAAGATCACTTTAACTTCTCTACTGTTTTATACTTACCATACATCATGACGACCTTAAAAATTCCCGCTATAGGGAATTTTATTTTATCGTATTCCTGAATCACTTTATCAAGGTCTTTTATGTCAAACCTTATAGAGTAACTGCATCCCGCAGTTATCCCCCTGGGTGTCGGCATAAATGAGACGTTCAAATTCAAGTATTTTAACTTGTTTTCAAAGTACATAGCGTGCTGCGATGAGTAAAAAACTATTATGCAATATTCGTGCACCGCATATCACCTCTTTATTATTATATTTGGAAGCCACAAAATATGTCCCACTATACCATATATTTCTTAAAGGAATTCACTCTGTACTTATAGAATTGATATTTTAGAATATATTTTATAAAAAGGAGCACTGAGAGACATGAAAATGTATAAAGTCTTACTCGCTTTTACCTTTATTTTCTCGCTTTTTATCAGCACGGCCAATGGCGCAGCAGCCGCCGTCAATCATAGGTACAAGCAAAAGTCTTATACCTATAATATAAACAATTCTACACAGCAACAAATGCCGGCAGCGTATGAGATATCCCAGGAGGAACAGCAATTGATAGGGTATATAAATGCCGAGCGGACAAAAAACGGATTAAATAAACTTATTGCAAATCCAAAGCTATCAATGATCGCCCATTTAAAAGCTGAAGATATGCTCAAAAACAATTATTTTTCCCACGTTTCGCCGACCTACGGCTCGCCATGGGACATGATGAAGAAATTCGGAATAATCTATAACATGGCCGGTGAAAACATAGCAAAAAACGCAAACGTGTATAAGGCCCACATCGCTTTAATGAATTCCCCCGGGCATAGAGCCAATATACTAAATAACTCCTACACCGATGTAGGCGTAGGAGTTGCCCACGACAAATACGGTAACGTGATTGTCGTAGAAATGTTCATAAGATAATAAACTATTTGCTGTTTAAATAAAAAGCTTTATAGCCTTTATAAGCCATATATACGTCTACTTTTGAAGACACCTCATAGGGGGAATGCATGCTTAAAAGGGCCACGCCACAATCCACCGTCTGTATGCCGTGGTTGGCCACAAACATAGCTACCGTTCCCCCTCCGCCTAAATCCACCTTACCTAGCTCGCCTATCTGCCATGCCACGTTGTTGTCGTTGAATATCTTACGCACCTTCCCTACAAACTCTGCATTGGCATCATTGGAACCTACTTTACCCCGTGCGCCAGTGTATTTTGTCAACACTAAGCCGTTCCCAATATAAGAACAATTTTTCTTTTCAAAGGCTTCTTCGTAATTTGGGTCTACCCCTGCGTTTACGTCAGCCGACAGCAATCTTGAATTGCCCAGTATCCTTCTCAAAATCAAGTCGCTATAATTAGCATAGCAAAGCCCCGCCAGTTCTGCTACTGCGTTTTCATAAAAAACAGATTCCATGCCGGTATTGCCTACGCTCCCTATCTCCTCTTTATCGGCAAAAATAGCCATACAAGTGTATTCGGGTTTATCTAATTCCAGTATGGAAGTCAAGGAAGTGTACGCACATACCCTGTCATCTTGTCCATAACCGCCTATCATACTCCTATCTATCCCCACGTCCTTGGCTTTAAACGCCGGCACCAGTTCCAATTCCGCACTGGTGAAATCCTCTTCTACGATGCCGTATTTTTCATTGAGAAGCTTTAATACATTGAGCTTAACCTTTTCTTCAGCCTTTTTATCTGCAAAAGGTATACTGCCCACCAGGGGATTTAAGCTCTCGCCAGTTATGGCATCGCTCATACTCTTTTTCATCTGATCCTGCGCAAGGTGTGGTAGCAGGTCTGATATATTAAAAACAGGATCACCGGCTTCCTCACCTATTTTTATGTACAGCTTCTCCCCATTAGCTTTAACTATCACGCCGTGCAAAGCTAAAGGAATCACAACCCATTGATATTTTTTTATGCCACCGTAATAATGGGTTTTAAACAACGCTAGATCGCTTTTCTCGTAAAGGGGATTGGGCTTTAAATCTATCCGCGGTGAATCAATATGGGAGACAATCATGTTAATTCCTCTCTCAAGAGGTTGCTCCCCCACCACAAACAAAACCACCGACTTGCCATGATTGTTTAAATAAAGCTTTGTACCAGGCTTGAGTATCTTCCCTTTAGCTATATAATCGCTAAGCGGCTCAAATCCCTTCTCTCTGGCCCTCTTTATAATTTCCTCAGCTGCCTCTCTCTCTGTTTTAGCCGCATCTAAAAAAGCTTTATAGCCTTCGCAGTACTGAAATACTTTATCCAACTCTCCCGAGCCGATTTTCATCCATGCGCTTTTCACCTTGTACGATAACTTTTCCTCTAGTTCTTTCCCCGGAGTCCTTTCTTCGTCCATTCCTCTGACCTCCTTAAAATTTTTATATTTACCAGAAATTATAGCACAAAGGAAAGCTTCTTGCAAAACAGCCATGAAACAGCTGTGAAATACTACTTCACTGGAATTTTTAACTTGTCATCGGTGGTATCATAGTAGCTGTTAGGTACATCGCCTATAATTATGTTTTCAGCAATGGGCACTTCAGTAGACACATTTATAATTTTACTGGAAAGAGGGGCAACTATCTGAATTTTTCCATCAACCACCAAAAATATCCTATGTCGTGTCTGGTTTATACCTGCTTTGTCAAACTGAGTCCTGAAATTCACCTCGACGGTCCCCACCGGTAATATTCCAACGGGAAGCCTAGGGCCAAAATTTGCAAATATCTGATTGCTTAACAGACTGCCCAAAGGCACGTACACCTTCTGAGATTTTATTTGATCCAGCTGGTGTTGCACTTCCAGTGAGGTCTCAGCAGCTATCTTATTCATCTCTACTACGTTGGACTGGACCATGGCGATTTTTCCATCTTTGTCTGTCCTCACGTATACCAGATCACTGTAATCTATATCCCTCACTATGTTTTTATATATCGCGCTGTCAATAGATTTTACAGCAAGAATTCTGGCCTGCGCTTCTGATAAAGCAAGGACAATAGGTTCTATCTTTTTATCTATTATGTACAGACATATAAAAATTGTAAGCAACACTATAAAAAAAATATAACTTCTGTGGGCTTTAAGGTGCTTATGGTGCATTTTCAATACACAACACCTCCCGCTCTCATTATATGCTCTCCAAGCTTATAGTGTTAAAGGATTTTATATGGTATAATTGTATTGATCAGTATTTCATTAAGGAGGCTTTGAAATGGCCGAAACTAGATCATCCGTCAAATCAAAGCGCAAAAAGAGAATAAGCGTACTAAGGGTAGCGTTGTTGATAATCGTAGCATTGCTGGCCATAGCCATCGGTGCAGCAGGGGGAAAGGTGATGGCCATCATAAGCTCTACGCCAAAGCTCTCCCCTGATGCACTTCTTGAGCAAAACCTATCCACCTCCGTTTACGCGAAAGACGCTAATGGCAACTGGCAGAGAGTGGCACTGTTTCACGGCGCCAACAATCGTTTGTGGGTGAGCATATCCAAAATACCTAAAGACTTGCAAAATGCTTTTATAGCCATTGAAGACCAGAGGTTTAGAGAACACCATGGAATTGACATAAAGAGGATTTTTGGCGCGCTGATCGCAGATATCAAGACCAGGAGTTTTTCTGAAGGCGGCAGCACCATAACCCAACAACTGGTTAAAAATACGATGCTGTCTTCAGAAAAGTCGCTAAAACGCAAAATTCAGGAAGCCGTACTGGCGTGGCAAATTGAAAACATATACTCGAAAGACCAAATACTAGAAGCGTATTTAAATACTATCTTTCTAGGAAACTCTAACCTCAACGCCTATGGGGTAGAAGCAGCCTCGTTAGCCTACTTTGGCAAAGACGTAAGCGAGCTGGATCTGGCAGAATCAGCCTTACTTGCCGGAATCAACAACAATCCATCTACCAATTCGCCCTATGTGAACCCTAAAAAAGCAAAAGAGCGTCAGGAACTGGTTCTTTACAAGATGTTAGAAAACGGGTTTATAACAAGGGAAGAGTACGAAAAGGCAAAGGCCGAAAAACTGGTGTATAAAAAGGCTGAGGGCTTAAATGACTACCAGCATCAATACTTTATAGACCAGGTAATACAGGACGTGGCGGCCGAGTTGCAAAAAAGAGAAAACATAAGCTATAACGAAGCCCTGAATAAGATATACACAGGTGGGTATAAAATCTATACCACCATGGACTTGAGAATACAGGATGCTATCGAACAAAATTTTAAAAATAACAGGCTGTTTCCCAAAGATGAATACGTAAAGAACTATCAACGTGAAAACATTATAGAGCCTCAAGGGGCTATGGTAGTGCTAGACCCCAAAACAGGCGAAGTAAAAGGGATGGTAGGGGGAAGAGGTACTCAATCAGGAAAGTTTCTGCTAAATAGGGCTGTAAGCCGTCGGCAACCGGGCTCAGCCATAAAGCCTATCACGGTCTATACCCCTGCTATCGATAACGGCTACACTGCAGCTTCAGTAATAGATGATGCACCTGTAACCTTTGACATAAAAGGCAGCGGTCCATGGAGACCTGAAAACTACGAATCAGGTTATTACAGGGGTCTTGTCACGCTAAGGACTGCACTTCAAAACTCCATAAACGTCCCTGCCGCTAAGCTGGTAATGACGTTGGGAACCCAGACTTCCTATGAATACGGTATCAGGTTTGGCCTTGGGTTAAGCAAAGCTGATAGCCTTTCCCCTGCTGCCCTTTCACTGGGCGCCCTTACCCAGGGAGTAACCCCTCTAGAGATGGCAGGAGCATACGGTGCACTAGCCAACGGAGGCGTTTACGTAAAGCCTATAACCTTTACCAAAGTTTTGGACCGCAATGACAACGTCGTAATAGATAACCGCCCTTCAAAAAGGGTTGTGGTCAGCCCACAAGTAGCCTACATCATCACCAACATGATGGAATCTGTTGTAAAAGCAGGTACAGGGACTAATGCCGCTTTACCCAATATGGCGGTTGCAGGCAAGACAGGGACGACAGAAGATTATCACGACGCGTGGTTTGCTGGCTTTACACCAAAATACGTGGGAGTAGTATGGATGGGATATGACCAGCCAAAGACCATGGTAGACCGATACGGCCTTAAGGTAGTAGGAGGGTCTTACCCAGCCATGATGTGGCGCGCGGTGATGCAACAGATACACAGCGGAATGAAATACGCCGGTTTTACCAAACCTGAAGGAATCGTCAGCGCATACGTATGTAAAGACTCAGGTGATTTACCTACAGATGTATGCAGACAAGATCCCAGGGGCAACAGGGTATACAAAGAAATTTTCATACAGGGAACAGTACCTACCACATACTGCAAGGTACATGTAAAAGCAAAAATCGACATATCCACCAACAAATTAGCCACAGACTATTGCCCACCTCAGTTCGTGCAAGAACGGGTATTTATAAATCCCCCTGGCAGATCTCCTGAGCTCAACCAATACACCCAGGACGGCAGGTACGTTGTACCATCTCAGACGTGCGACAAGCATACAAGTCCTTCTTCAATAAACCCTGATAGCGGAAGCAATAGCAGTAAAGAAACCACGCCTCCAGAGTCCCCAGGTCCCCAAGAGAACCCAAATCCTTCTAATCCCCAAAGCGGTAACCAAAATCAAAACCAACCCGGTGACAACAACACCGCAACTCCTCCTTCTGGCACAGGAGAACAGAACGGTAACAGCACCACATCTCCTGGGCAGAGCGGCCAAAACCAGGGAGAAAACAATAACAACAGCCCAACGATGCAAGACAATACTTCAGGTACTCATAAATCCCCTGCAACCAATCTTCAGGATATGATTAATGGGCTGTTTAAAGGCAAAAAAGGCCAGTAAAAGAAGGACATATCAGATGTCCTCTCTTCTGCCCTCTCCTTTAATTTTATCTGAGGTATGTGAATACCATTCTGCCTATCCTTGCCGCTATAGGTTGAGACCACAGCCACGAGTTCGTGGTGCTGTCGTCAAAATAGAACAGAGCACCTTTGGTAGGATCACTGCCATGAAGTGCATCATACGCTGCCTTTTTAGCCTCATCAGATGCCGGCTTATTGATCCAACCATTGGCTACAGGTGTAAATTGATAATATCCGTCAGTTTTCTCATATATCACATCAGGTATGGTGTCAGGAAATCGATAATCTTTGACTCTGTTTATAACTACAGCCCCTACGCCTACTTTAGCCTCATAAGGCTCTCCATCTGCCTCTGCCGTTATCAATCTCGCCAATAAATCCAAATCGCTTAACGTATAAGAGATAACGCCTCTGTATACAGATCCTCTGGATGCCTCCTGATAGCTACCGCTATTTGATGAGGTTCCTGTCGTCGAACCTGAACCTGGTATGTTGAGCTGTTGTCCAGGGTATATGTAATCGCCCCATATACCATTGGCCTTGCGCAGAGAATAAACCGATACTCCGTACCTTTTGGCTATAAGGTACAAGGTATCACCGCTTTTCACCGTATACACAATCGAAGGAACATATAAAACCTGCCCTGGATAAATCCATGTGTCAGTGAGGTTATTATCCCTCATAATAGCTGAAGCCGTGGTGTTAAAAAGTTTCCCTATTGTGTAAAGGGAATCTCCCGGTACAACCTTATAAGTGCCGGAATAAGCGGTCTGAGATAAGGCAAAGGATAGGGCTAACGCCGCCACAAATGCTGTGGCCTTTTTTGACTTGAACATATGCCTTCTTCCTCCTCTTTCGCCTCCGAGGTTAGTTGCCGGGTTCGGGTTGAGGTTACCCTACTCGAATCCTCGAGATTCACCCCTGAAAAAATCCCCCCGTACTCCTTTAAGGAGATTCGGCTTAATATATTGTTAATAAATTTGTAATATGTTTAATATAATATTAACAAATAACAAAAGGTAAATCTATATTAATTTGATGGAAATGTAGGCATATAAAGCCTGTATTTCCATCATCTTTGGCAAATAAAAAAGAGGGCTTTAACCTCTGCTTTCAATATCTATGCCCTCTCTCATCAATAGCTCTGCTGTTACGCCATTGCCCCTAATTAAGTTCCCTGTAAAAGTGCCATCGTAAACGCTTCCCCATCCGCAAGATGGGCTTTTTGCTTTTAGCACAGCCTTTTTTGCCCGTACCGCTTTTGCCAGTTTCAACACTTCATACGCTCCTCGCACAAAGTTTTCCGTAACATCCCTTCCATCGGAAGTTATAACTCTAGCTCGGCGATCCAGCACATCACATCCTGTACCCCCGCAAATCTCCGAAGGACATCGGGGAGTAGAAAGTCCCCCCAGTTGCTCAGGGCATACCGGTATGGCCTTTCCCTCTTTTATGAGTTTATACACCTTCTCATCAATACAGCCTTTGCCATCATACCTGGTGTTAAGCCCAGCAAGGCATGCGCTAACGATTAACACCCTATCACCTCTCTTTAAGCTCGACAACGGTAACTCCGTCTCCGCCCTCTCCGTACCTGCCTGGACGAAAAGACCGTACATGGTTGTTGGTCTTTAAGTACTGCCTTACCCCGCTTTTTAATACCCCTGTGCCTATTCCATGGATAACTGTCACCAAGCTTAAATTGGCGAGATATGCGTCGTCGATGTATTTATCTAATTCCATAAGTGCCTCTTCAAGGTTTTTACCCCTTAAATCTATATTAGATGATATATACATGGATTTCTGCGCTACCATTTTCCCTATTGCTGATTTCTTTGAAACAACATTTGAAGGCTTTTGCTTTCTTACATCCCTTATAGGGACATTTACCTTCATGACCCCCAGCTGCACCAATACTTCATCGCCGTTAACCGACTGAACGATCCCACGGTTGTTGAGGCTTACTACCAGGACTTCGTCCCCCGGCTTTATGTCTTCTGGTATTACCTGCTCGTACTGTGGCTTTTCCTCTTCAGGAAGCACCATATCAAGCATTTTATTTATTTTGTCCTTTGCCGTCTCTATGTCCTTCATTCGCTGGCGGATGTCCCCTTCTTTCATTTCCTTCCTCAAATCCTTGAGCAGCAAGTCGGCTTCCCTGCGCACATTAACTAGCAATTGCGAAGCTTCTCTTTTGGCTTCATTTATCTTCTTTTTGTACTCCAGTTTTAGCTGTTGTATCCTTTCCTCGTATTCCTGCTTTAAATTATCCAGTTGCAGTCTCAATGCCTCAGCTTCTTTTCTTTCTTCTTCCGCCATGTTCCGCTTTCTTTCCAGATCCACCACTAAGTCCTCAAACTTTATGCTCTCTTCACTTAGAAAACCCCTGGCATCCTCTATTATGCTCTCATCAAGCCCCAGCCTGCGGGATATCTCAAAGGCGTTGCTTTTCCCAGGCACCCCTATTAAAAGTCTATAAGTGGGCCTCAACGTCTCCACATCAAATTCTACCGATGCATTTTCTGCAAAATCCTTTGTAAGCGCATATGCCTTGAGTTCGCTGTAGTGAGTTGTTGCAATAGTTATCGCTCCTTTTGTGTGCACCCTATCCAGAATAGCCATGGCCAAAGACGCCCCTTCAGCGGGGTCAGTTCCTGCTCCCAACTCGTCAAACAAGGCAAGGGAGTTGTCATCCACCTCATTTAGTATTTCCACTATATTGGTCATATGTGCTGAAAAAGTGCTCAGGCTTTGCTCTATGCTCTGTTCGTCGCCGATGTCGGCAAACACATGGTTAAACACCGCTAAAGTAGTTCCTTCCTCAGCGCTTATGTGTAAACCTGCTTGGGCCATGAGCGTCAGCAGTCCCACTGTCTTAAGGGTTACTGTCTTACCACCCGTATTTGGCCCTGTTATGACCAAAGACGTGAATTCATCTCCCACATGCACGTCTATAGGCACAACCACATCATCAGGGATAAGGGGATGCCTTGCCCCTTTGAGGTATATGCGCTTTGATTTATTGAGCGTCGGCTCCACGCCTTTCATTTTAAAGCTCAACGAGGCTTTGGCAAAAATAAAGTCTAATTTTGACAGTATCTGTTGGTTTGCCATGAGCATATCCGCGCTATCTGCTACCATAGCTGAGAGCTCTTTTAATATCCTCTCAATTTCATCCTTTTCTTTGAGCCTCAATTGGTTTATTTCGTTATTGGCTTCCACCACAGCCATAGGCTCTATAAAAAGAGTAGCGCCGCTGCTAGATTGATCGTGGATAATACCCGGTATGGCTGATCTGTACTCCTGCTTGACCGGGATGACGTACCTATTTCCCCTCATAGTGATGACGTGGTCTTGCAGCATTTTCTGATAAGCAGGTGAGGATATATATGAATTAAGTTTTTCCCTTATCTTCTCATTCATGCGCGCGATCTGCTTTCTTATATCGTAAAGGGTGGGGCTCGCTGTATCGGCCATTTCTTCCTCTGAAATTATCGCCTTTGAAATGCGCTCCTCCAGCGACTTATTGGATTTTAGCTCCTTGGCGTAACCACTAAGCAAAGGCGATTTTTCGTCCTCATCCTGGAAATACTCCTTCACTTTAGCCGCGATTTTAAGGCAGCGCGCTATTTTGAGGAGTTCCTCCATGGACAGAATTCCCCCTGCCTGCGCTCTTTTTACCCAATATCTCACGTCCGCAAGGCCTTCCAGGTAAATACTGCCTTTCCTGTACATAAGCGCCTTGGCCTCAGTGGTCTCCCGAAGTCGCAATCTTACCTCCTCAATATCCTCTGAAGGCATAAGACTGCCTGCCTGCTCTCTGCCCATTTCACTGGCCGTCAGCTCTTTCAACATGGATATTATTTTGTCGTATTCCAGCATCTTCAGAGTTTTATCGCTTACCAATACTCATTCCACCCCTTTGTAAAAATGTCCCCTGGTAAATTTCCCTATGTGCTCTCTTATCTCTCGCGCGTTTTCACAATCCCCTTCCAGACATGACCTGTAACATTCGACAATGCAGCAGATGTCCTCACCATTGCCAATAAAATCCAGTCTCAGATTTTTAACACCCGCATCCACTACGTCGCTGATCCTGTCAGCCATAAAAATGGGCCGCGAATTGTACACAATAGTATAACTATGCCTCTTTACAGGAAACACAACACCTGTCTCGTCTCTTATGCCGTACCCTTCTGCATCTGCCAAAATTCCCTTTAAGAGCAAGGCTTTTTTTACAGGATCATAGGCTGTTATCATAGCAGGTATATAACCGTAGGCTACAACTTCCAGCCCTCCTCCTGCTATATCTACAATGTCTTTTATCTGCGACAACCTGAGTTCAGGGGAAAGCGCAATTACTTTCACACCATGCTCTCTCAACGAAAATACCGACTGTGAATTGAACACGTTTAAAGTATGGTCGCCGTGCAATGTATATCCTATGTCGTGGAGAGGCTGCACAAGCCCTAAATTGGATACTGCCACCCGATCAATTCCCTCACAGGCCAGTTTTTCCGCCAACTTTAAAACCTCATCCATAGTTTTTTCTCTCGTGATATAAGGCAATGCCCATATAAATTCAACCTCTTTTGATCTGCACTCATCCCACGCAGTCAACAGCTCATCTATATTCACGCTCTGAACGTATACGCCGTCTATACCTCCTTTAATGGCTTGAGATCCATCCGCAGCGCTTAAAACCTTGGCATAAAGCCTTATCTCGTTCTCAAGTGGCCGTTTTGCTACTGCGT
This sequence comes from Caldanaerobius polysaccharolyticus DSM 13641, assembly GCF_000427425.1. Classification (NCBI taxonomy): domain Bacteria; kingdom Bacillati; phylum Bacillota; class Clostridia; order Thermoanaerobacterales; family Thermoanaerobacteraceae; genus Caldanaerobius; species Caldanaerobius polysaccharolyticus. The sequence continues at coordinate 610,597 of NZ_KE386494.1, forward strand.
ACTCAGGCTTTTTCATGGGCCTAGGCCCCGTGTAACACCTAAGCTCCGTGAGTTTTTCCAGCGCTGACCTCCTCACGCTGTTTATTTCCTTTACAGGCAGCATTACGCCTTCATCCACATCTACTTGTATGTGCTCTACCCTGTACGGCGTACCACCCGTCTTGCACAACTGCTCTTTTACCCTGTCAGGGTCCAGGGACTTTTTTATCGCTCTCTCGGCATTTACAGAACCTTTTGTTTCCACAGCATTAGTCCCATCCCATAACTTTAGCTTCATCGGACAGCCCAAATGGACTTCCCCGTAAACCTCCACAGGTATTTTACGGCTGTAAATATCCTGATACGACATGCGCGCTTTTTGGATGAGCTTAACATCTGACGTCCTGTACACATCCCCTGGTTTTACTTCCTTTACAGGTATCTGTACCCTCCCACTAGCTTCCTGTACCTTTTCCCCGTTTTTATAAATGGCTGAGACGGTAAAACCAACATCTCCTATCCTTATCCCGTCTCCTAAAGACACCGGCACATCAAACTCAAAGGTACCTACCCCTTTTTTGACGCTCAAAAGCCTGCCTATGCAAACGCCTTGATTATTAGGGCTATGGGTATTCACCACAGATGGGCCTTGTTCCCCCAGTATATAACCCGGGGTAAAATCCCTGCTGAATATAGCTTTAAGGTCTTTTACATCTTGTAAGGTCAACACACCATCCAAAGCGGATCTATACGCTTTTACAACCGTAGCCACGTATTCCGGCCTTTTCATCCTTCCTTCTATCTTTAAAGAAGTAACCCCTGCTTGAACTATATCCTTTAATCGCTCAACGGTGTTTAAATCCTTCATGCTCATAAGATAGCCCTTTTCCCCGACAGCATTCCCACTAGCATCCACCAGTTGATAAAGTTTCCTGCAAGGCTGAGCACACTTTCCTCTATTGCCGCTGCGACCCCCTATCAGACTGCTCATAAGGCATAACCCTGAATAAGAAACGCACAGCGCTCCGTGCACAAACACCTCTATTTCCATCGAGGTTTTTGCCACTATATCCTGGATTTCCTTCAGGGAGAGTTCCCTCGCTAAAACCACCCGCTTAAATCCCATATCCTGCAAAAATTTGACGCCTTTAGCATTGTGTACATTCATCTGAGTGCTGGCATGAACAGGCAATCCCATATCGATCATAACCCTGGCAGCACCCAGATCCTGTACTATAAAGGCGTCAGCTCCCATCTCATAAAGGTCTGCGGCATAGGATACCATCTCTTTAAGCTCATAGTCATCAACCACGGTGTTTACCGTGATATATAGCTTTTTACCATAGAGATGACAATAATCTATAGCTTTTTTCAGCTCATCCCTATCAAAATTTCGGGCATAGGCCCTGGCGCTAAAAGCCCTTCCCCCTGCGTACACAGCATCAGCGCCATTTTGCACCGCTGCCACCAAAGCTTCCCAATCGCCAGCAGGTGCCAGTAACTCTACATTCATGGGATCATCTCACTTCAACTTTCGAATTTTGCCGTTTCTGTTGTCAAAGGTGTTGATGAACTCATCTAATTCCTCACGGCTTTTTTTTAGCTCTTCTTTTAAGTTCTGGTTTTCTTCCATCAAAGACACTATCTTGGTCTGCAACTCGTTTAACTTAGCCGATAATACCTCATTTTTTTGCTTCTCTCTCTCTAATTCATCGGCGATGTTTATCGCAGTAAGCACGTACACCATAACCGTGCTCAGCTTTTTATTGCGCTCGCTGACCTCAGCGATTTTTTTATCCACATAAAGCGCCAGCTTGTGCATGTACTCTTCGGAAACCGTACCTTTCATTACGTATTCATACCCATTTATCTTTACCACTGTTTTTTTGGTTTCCTCTCCCATAAAAAACACCACCTTAAAGCTTGTATAATTCTCTAATCGCCTTCCCCTTCCTTCCAATAACCTTTACCTTTCAGGTACTCCCGCGCCAACAATATAAGATCTCCATATCGGTTTTTTTCGGGATAATCTAGGGCTATTTCCAGAAGGTACCTAAGTACTTCACCGATAACAGGTCCTTCTTTTAATCCCAGTCTAGCTTTAAGGTCATTGCCGTCAACTTTAAGGTCTTTTACCGTAAAGGCATTTTCCTGGCTCTTGATAATCTCCAGATCGTTTATGAGTTTCTCCAGGCTCTTACCCAGCAGTACCTTTGCCCCTCCGGCCATCCTGTCGGCTTTTCTCAATTCAATAAGGTCATATACCCCATCCCAGCCCAGCTTAGCTATAAGCCTCCTGGCGGCGGAGAGGGTTGACTGACTGTTGTACGTAAACATATGGTTTTTGACAAGCAAAAGCACTTTGTTTATAACATCGTTGGGATATTTGAGCCTTCGCAAGGCTTTTCGAGCTATCTCCGTCGATTTGTACTCATGGCCGTAAAAATGGCGACCGTCCTCGCCTTCCACTATGGTATAGGGCTTACCTACATCGTGTAAAAGCGCAGCCAACCTTATGTGTAATACAGGAGGAGCTAAAACACAAGCCATAAGGTTATGCTCAAGAACGTCGTACACGTGACTTCCAATCTGCTCTACGCCCATCCCGTCCATAAGCTCGGGAATTACGTACTCCATAAGGCCCGTCGTCACCAGCGTATATAGCCCCTGAGATACGTGTTCTCCCATAAGCAACTTGTTGAACTCATCCCTTATCCTTTCCTTAGATACAGCAGACAATTCCTGTCTGCGAGAGACCAGCGCGTAATAGGTGGAGTTTTCAATGGCAAATCCCAGTTGAGACTGGAACCTGGCAGCCCGTATCGCTCTCAGGGGATCTTCCCATATACGCCTGGTGGAACCGGTACACCTTATAACCCTTTTCTTTAAATCTTCAAGCCCATTATAAGGGTCAATAAATACGTCGTCAATAGGGTCGTACGCCATAGAATTGACGGTAAAATCTCTTCTAGCCAAATCGGTATAGATGGTACCTCCCATCTTATACGTAGGTTTACGCCCTGGGGCATCATTACGATACGGGGTTATCTCGATTTTAACTCCATTTTTAACCAGTAACATCGTGCCAAAATCTCCATATGGAATGATGCCGCGAAAAACCCGCGACATCTCTTCCGGCAAGGCGCTTGTGGCTATATCCCAGTCATTGCTCTCTTTCCCCAGAGCGATATCCCTTAAAGCCCCTCCTACTACATATGCCTCATACCCATTATTTTTTAGTTGTCTGCACACATCTACTATAAAACTCGGTATTTCGTATGTTTTACTCATCTCAATCTTGCTCCAAATCCTTTATTTAACTCCTGTACAATTTTATCAAAAACCTCATTTACCTCCTGATCAACCAGGGTTTTCTCCTTTGACCTGAAAATGAGGGAGAAAGCTACGCTCTTGTGGCCTTCAGGAACAGGGTCCCCTTTGTATACGTCAAAAAGCTTAATCCTCTCTATAAGCTCCCCGCCGGCTCTCTCAATGGCTCCTTCTAAATCTCCTACAGCTACGTCATCCGGCACGATCACGGCGAGATCCCTCGTGACAGCCGGGAACTTAGGCAACGGCCTGTAAGTTTTGACCATATTAGCCTTTTTAAACACTACATCAAGATTAATTTCTCCCACGTATACCCTCTTATTCATATTATATATCTCTGCCACATCAGGATGTATCTCACCGATTACACCAGCTCTCTTCCCTTCGATAAAGATTTCCGCCGCTCTTCCTGGGTGAAAAGTGGGATCTGCCGCCGGCTTAAACTGAGCCTTAATACTGCATGCGTTAAGATAAGTCTCCACAATGCCTTTTATGTCGTAAAAATCTGCTCCATCGCCGTATATGCCTATAGACAACATCCTTACCTCCACAGGAAGCTTTTTAAGGGGCAGTTCCTCGGGCAAGTATACCCTTCCTATCTCGTACGCTGCAGCCCTCTCCACACGCCTATTTAAATTCAGGGAAAGCACATCCAGCATAGAGGGTATCATAGTTGTTCTCATGACGCTGTACTCTTCCCCCAGAGGATTGGCTATCTGTATGGCTTTTCTCCTGGGATCATCTTCTCTGAGCAGGATGTTGTCAAAAGCTTTAGGGCTTTCAAAAGAGTATGTAACGACTTCATTTAACCCACAAGCACCCATTATATCTCTTGTCATATCTTCCATCTTTTGCTCGTACGTTTTCAACCCCACCGAAGCCTTGCAATTGTCTAAAAGGGTCTCCTGTATGTTGTCATACCCGTAAAGCCTTGCCACTTCTTCTACAATGTCGGCCTCTATTCTTAAATCCTGTCTGAAAGTAGGTACTTCTACCTCTATTGTATCCTCTTTTATAAGGCATTTCAAACCTAGTCTTTCCAGAAGATCGGCCATGTACGCGGTATCTATCTCCGTCCCTAGCAAACTATTTACACGGTGAGGTCTTACCGCCACACGCCACGGCTTCACCGGCTTTTTATACACGTCTATAGTGCCTTTTAGCACCTCACCTGCCCCGATTTCCTCTATAAGCTGTGCAGCCCTGTTAACAGCATCTAAAGCCAGGTTAGGGTCCAATCCCCTCTCAAACCTGGAAGATGCCTCGCTCCTTAATCCTAATTTCCTGGACGTCAACCTCACGTTACTGCCGTTAAAGGTAGCGGATTCAATAAGTATCGTGGTGGTTTCGTCGGTAATCTCGGTATTCAAACCGCCCATTATACCGGCTATAGCCACAGGTCTTTCTATATCAGCTATAACCAGCATGGTTTCGTCCAGCTCTCTTGTGCGATGGTCGATAGTCTCTATGAATTCGCCCTTTTGCGCCCGCCTGACTATGATCCTTCTGCCTTTTACTTTATCCAGGTCAAAGGCGTGGAGTGGCTGTCCCAGCTCCAGCATCACGTAGTTGGTGACGTCTACTATATTGTTGACAGGCCTCATGCCTGCTTTAATGAGCCTCTGCTGCATCCACAAGGGCGAAGGAGTTATCTTAATATTTTTCACAACCCTGGCCACATACCGTGGGCACAGGTCATCAGCGGCTATCTCCACATCGGCGTAGTCCTCTACTTTTTCCTCCACTTCCTTTACGTCAATAGCAGGATAATCAAGTTTTTTGTTGAACACAGCAGCAGCTTCCCTGGCCATGCCTACCATGCTCATGCAGTCAGACCTGTTGTGGGTTAGCTCAAAATCTATAACAATGTCGTTTAACCCCAGTGCTTGTTTGACGTCCATGCCCAAAGGCAGCTCAGGCAATATGTATATACCACCTCTGGACTCCGCCGAAACCAATTGCTCATCTATGCCTAGCTCCTCAGCCGAACACAACATGCCAAGGGACTCTTCACCCCTTAGCTTCTGTTTCCTTATTTTTACGCCTCCAGGCAGCGTAGCTCCTACTTTAGCCACAGGGACGTACGCGCCAACGTATACATTGGTAGCTCCTGTGACTATCTGCAAAAGTTCATCCTTTACGTCTACAAGGCATATCACCAGCTTATCAGCCGCAGGGTGTTTTTTTATTTCCACAATACGCCCTATCACCACATCGCTTATCCCTTGCCCCAATACTTCTATATTCTCTACCTTAGAACCAGACATGGTAAATTTCTCTACAATATCTTTCACATCCATGTTCTCATCAATATCCACGTATTCTTTCAACCAATTTAGGGGTACCAACATCATACCATCTCCCTTTAAAATTGCTCTATAAACCTCATGTCGTTTTCAAACAGCAATCGCATATCGTCTATGCCGTACTTCAACATGGCTATCCTGTCCAGCCCCATCCCAAAGGCAAAGCCGCTGTAAACTTCAGGATCTATTCCAGACATCTTTAAAACAGCTGGATGAACCATTCCAGCGCCCAGTATCTCAATCCAGCCTGTACCACTGCAGACCCTGCAACCCTTTCCACCGCATGCAAAACAAGTAACATCTACCTCAGCACTGGGCTCGGTAAAAGGAAAATAGCTGGGCCTGAATTTTGTCTTGGTATCCGGGCCAAACAATTTTCTGGCAAAAGCTCCTAACACTCCTTTTAAATCCCCCATAGTGACGTGCTTATCCACCACCAGCCCCTCTATCTGGTGAAATATAGGGGAATGAGTGGCATCAACCTCATCTGCTCTGTAAACCCTGCCTGGGACGATAACCCTTATAGGTGGCTTTTGCCTCTCCATAGTCCTCACTTGTACCGGAGACGTCTGGCTCCTCAACACTATATCCTCATTGATGTAAAAACTGTCTTGAATATCCCTGGAAGGATGGTTTTTAGGTATGTTCAACGCTTCAAAATTGTAATAATCTAACTCAATCTCAGGACTTTGCTCAGGGCTATCAACAATGCTAAATCCCATACCCAGAAATATGTCTTTTATCTCATCCAGCGTGGACGTAAGTGGATGCCGTTTTCCGACGCTCTTTACTCTGCCAGGCATAGTCACGTCGATTTTTTCTTCACTTAGCCTCTTTAGCTTTTCTTTTTGCAAAATGCTTTTTTTTGCACTGACCAAAGATTCCTCTATGTAATCCCTCAGTTGATTGGCTATCTGGCCGATAACAGGTCTTTCTTGTGGGGGCAATTTCCCCATACCCTTCAAAATTTCCGTAAGCAAACCCTTTTTGCCCAGGTACTTTACCCTTATTTTTTCCAGCTCCTCAGGGCTATTTGCCTTTGAAATCTCCTGGGCAACTTGAGACCTGATGTTTTCAAGTTTTTCTTTCACACCCGTAAACCTCCTCTTTTTCTCTGCCTCAAAGCTTCGTATAAAATTATAGCAGCAGACATCGCTACATTTAGCGATTCAGCCATTCCGTCCATAGGTATTTTTACCAGCACATCACTCTGTTCTTCGCTGACACGGCTTATCCCATTGCCTTCATTGCCAAAAATCACCGCTGTATTCATGAGGTCGATTTCATAAGGATATACATCCCCTTCAAGGCTAGTAGCTGCTATCTTCATTCCCTTTCTTTTGAGCTCTTGATAAACCACCACTGGATCCTGAGAAAAAACCACCGGAATATGAAAAATGCTGCCCATAGAAGCCCTGATTGCTTTAGGATTGTATACATCACCGGTACCTTTAAAAACCACAATACCCCCAGCGCCCATGGCATCAGCAGCCCTTATAATAGTCCCTATATTCCCCGGGTCTTGCAGCCCATCCAGCACCACTAGCAGGTTGTTACTTCCGCTCATTATATCGCTTAACTCGTGTTCTTCCATGTTTATTACAGCCATTACCCCCTGAGGGGATTCTACTTCGCTGAGCTTTTTAAATATTTTCTCACTTACCACATAAGTTTTTACATCGCCGTAGTCCGCCTCTTGGTTGACAGTCAATATAAAATCCACAGAAGCATTACTTCTCAGCGCCTCTTCGACTAACTTAACCCCTTCTGCAACGTACTTTTTTAAGCGATAACGGTATTTCCTTTGCCTCAAGCTCGCAGCCATTTTAACTATCGGATTATCCAAACTCGTGATCATCATCTCTCATGCCTTTTTTCAAATCTGTTGATGTCATTGTTTTTGCCACACACCACCAAAACATCGCCATGTTCAACCACATAATCAGCTCCTGGCGATACCACGATATCTCTCCCTGCTTTTTTAGCAGCTATGACGTTTAAACCATATTTACCCCTCATGTTTATTTCTTTCAGACTCCTTTGAAACCAGTCGTCAATGGGCATAATCTCTACTATGCTGTACTCATCAGAAAGCTCTATAAAATCCAATACATTGGTAGACAGGATGCTCCTGGCAACCCTTATCCCCATTTCTTTTTCAGGCATAACCACTCTATCAGCCCCCACTCTGTACAGGGCCCTCGCGTGTAGTTCATTGTGGGCTTTTGCTATTACGTACTTCACTCCCATATCTTTTACTAACATTGTTATCAAGATGCTGGACTGCATATCGTCACCTATAGTCACTATCGCCACATCAAAATTTTTTACCCCCAACGACTTAAGCACATCTTCATCGGCAGCATCGGCTTGCACCGCATGGGTTATTGACCCGGAAATAGCCTGAACCAACTCCTCATCTTTATCTATGGCCAGCACATCATTGCCCATTTCATAAAGGGATTTGGCAACGCTCATGCCAAAACTTCCTAAACCGATGACAATAAACTGCTTCATCCCATCACCTCATCCTAACCCACCATAACTTTTTCATCTGCGTACTTCATAATGGATTTTTTCTCTTTCTGCCTCTGGGCCAACGCCAGCGCCAGAGTCAACGGGCCAACCCTACCGCTATACATTGTAAGTATTATAACAATTTTGCCAATTGCAGTCAATTTAGGGGTAAGCCCAAGAGACAGCCCTACGGTACCAAAAGCCGACGTGGTCTCATACAATTCTGTTAAAAAGTCTGACGTCTCAGTTCTAGACAAGACCATGGTGACAGACAACACGATAAAAATGCTTATAAACGCTATGGCTATAGCTCTATACACAGTAGACCTCGGTATAGTGCGCTTAAAAAGCACCACCTGTTCTTCGCCTTTTACAACAGATAAAACTGTATAAAGGATGATCCCAAAAGTAGTGGTCTTTATGCCTCCTCCAGTCCCAGCAGGTGAAGCCCCTATAAACATAAGTATTATTGTCAAAAACTTAGAAGCGGTTGTCATATCAGGAAGAGATAGGGTATTAAACCCTGCCGTCCTAGGAGTAACAGACTGGAATAAGGAAGCCAGTATTTTCGTAGAAAAGCTCAACGGCTTTAACGTCTTGGGATTATTGTATTCAAACAGGAATATAAGCAAAGCACCTGCCACAATCAAAAACAACGTCATGGTAATCACGACTTTTGAATGCAACGTATACCTAGCAAAATGCTTTTGCTCGTACACGTCCAGCAAAACGTAAAACCCCAGTCCGCCAAAGACTATCAAACCCATTATCACCAGATTTACTACCCAATCAGAGACATATCCCGTCAAACTATTAAAATTTCCCATCAGGTCAAAACCAGCATTGTTAAACGCAGAAATAGAGTGAAACAGGCCATAATATACGGCTTTTTTAAACCCCATCTGTGGCAAAAACCTTATGCTCAATATAGCTGCGCCAATACTTTCAAACAAAAAGGATACTATAAGTATATACTTAGCAAATCTAACAATACCACCAACGCTGGTAAGGTTAAAGGCCTCTTGCATTACCAGCCTCTCTTTAAACGTGATTTTTCTGCCCAGAATCAAAGCAAAAAGGGTAGACATAGTCATGATCCCAAGGCCGCCCACCTGTATCAACAACATTATGACTATCTGCCCAAAAGTAGACCAGTATGTACCTGTGTCCACCACTACAAGGCCTGTCACACTAACAGCAGATGTAGCCGTAAATAATGCCGTCAAAAAACCCGCGCTTTCACCACTTCTGGTCGCCACAGGCAACGTCAAAAGCAACGCTCCTATTACTATAATACCTGCAAAGCCTAAAGCCAATACCTGTGTAGGCGTCAACCGATGTCTTATTACAATCACCTTCTTATACAGAAAAGGCCCTAAAAAGGCCTTCTCAAACAGTTTTAAGCATTCAATTTCTGTTTGGCTACATCTACCAGTTGCGCAAATGCCTCGCTGTCATTTACAGCTAAATCAGCAAGCATTTTTCTGTTTATTTTGACACCCGCTAACTTTAAGCCGTTCATCAACCTATTGTACGACAAGCCATTCATTCGGGCAGCTGCATTAATCCTTGTTATCCACAACCTCCTGAAGTTTCTCTTTTTCTGTTTACGCCCTATATAAGCGTATTGAAGCGATTTCATAACAGCCTGGTTAGCAACTCTATAAAGCTTGCTCTTAGCTCCAAAATATCCCTTTGCGAGTTTTAGTATCTTTTTATGCCTTCTCCTTGTGACAATTCCACCTTTAACCCTCATAGCGATACCTCCTAATTAGCGTAAGGCAATAATCTTTTAATCTTATTATAGTCAGATCCACTTATAAGCGAAGCTTTTCTCAGATTCCTCTTACGCTTTGCATCTTTTTTGGTAAGTAAATGGCTCTTATACGCTTTTGCTCTCTTTATCTTGCCGCTTCCAGTAAACCTAAACCTTTTAGCAGCAGATCGATTTGTCTTCATTTTCGGCATTTCTATATCCTCCTTTTCACTTTGGCGAAATTATCATGTACATATTTTTATTGTCGATTACAGGTTTTTTCTCAACCGAACCCTCTTCCTTTAATTTGTCTGCAAACTTATTTAAGAGGTCAGTGGCAATATCGGTGTAATTCATCTCGCGTCCCCTAAACCTTATAGTAACTTTTACTTTATTTCCATCTTTTAGGAATTTCTGAGCGTTCTTCACCTTTACATTGAAATCATGCTCTTCAATGCCAGGCGTCATTCGAATCTCTTTAACCTCGATGGTCTTCTGCTTTTTGCGAGCTTCCTTTTCCTTCTTGGTCATCTGGTACTTGTACTTTCCGTAATCCATAAGTTTGCATACGGGAGGATTGGCCATTGGCGCAACTTTAACCAGGTCCAGCTGCCTTTTGTTGGCTATTATCTGGGCATCCCTTGCAGACATAATCCCCAGCTGTTGCCCATCCACGTCTATCAATCTGACCTCTTTATCTCTAATTTCCTCGTTAACCTGTAAATCGTTATTATTAATAAAAACACACCTCCTAAATATTTAAAACAAAAAAAGCGGGTTGTCCTCACCCACCTTTTCAATACGCCTTACTAAACCGTATTGACCTTACTACCGTAGGTGTAAGGTGAGAGCACGTACTCTACTTGATTTAACATTGCGTATAAATTATAACAAATCTCTGCCATGCAGTCAAGCATTCATTATCCCTCTTTTACGTAGATATGCTCCAATTTCATCGCATGAACCTGCTCATCTATTATTATAGATTGGATTCTTTCTTTGAAATACCCATTAGGAGCCGCCAGCCATACCTGCATATAGTACTGAGCAGCGTGAAGCTCATCGTTTAATGCATCTTCCAGAACATCGGAATAATCGTCTGCCAGATGAGCCTCTATCTCAAATGCCGGTGGCGCCTGATACGTCATACTCATGTACATACTTAAAAAATACCTGTAATGCCTCTCCTCGTCCTCTTTTATAGATTTTATTATCTCCATATCTTCCTCTGGTGCCATTTTAAGAAGCAAACTATAATACTTTATAGCCTTTGCCTCGTCTATCAAAGCGTAGTACACTCTCGATATGAAGTCGTAATACTCGGGCACGCTTTCCCCTCCTCTTCGCGATATGCACCATAATACATACTATGCAGAGGGAAAAGCAATTGTGATTTAACGCAATTTTTGTTAAAGCACACCCTTCAGAAAATCAAGGAGCAGCTGGTTTTCTTTTCTTAATTTTATACACACCCTGAACTCTTTGTCGCCTAGGTATTTAAATGTAGATGCATCTCTGATGAGCAACCCTTTTTTTACAGCAGCCCGAGCGATTTCTTTGGCAGGTATATCGGCCAATATTTCGCACAAAAAGAAATTGCACACGGAGTCATAAACCTTCAATTTATCGATTTTTTTCAGCTCAGATGCCATAAAGCGTCTCTCAGAGCTCATAAAATCCTTGGATCGCCTTATGTAGTCTTTATCCTTAAGGACAGATCTCGCAGCAATATCTGCCAGAAGATTCACCGACCATGGGTCCTTTTTATCGTTTATAAAGCGCAGCAGTTCTTTGTCAGAGGTCATGGCATATCCTACCCTCAACCCGGGAATGCCGAAATACTTTGAAAAACCCCTTATTATAAATACATTGGGGTATTCATTCAAAATGCCGGAAGAAGAATACACGCTCATATCATCGGTAAACTCCACATACGTCTCGTCCACCATTAAATAGGCACCGTGTATGCGGCTGGCTTCAGCCACTCTTTTCATTTCGTCAGCGGTAAAAGCAGTTCCCGTGGGGTTATTAGGGTTACATATCACCACGATGTCATTGCCCTGAACCATAGCGCACAGCTCTTCTACATCTCCTTTATAGTCTTTCTCGCGCTTCAAAACGTAATGGCTAACGCGGGCCCCATTAATCTCAAGCTCTCTTTGGTATTCTGAATAAGCCGGCATAACCACCAGCGCTTTTTTTGGCTTTAAAACCTTTATAAAAAGGGATATGAGCTCGGTAGCACCATTGCCAACAATGATGTTTTCAAAATCAACAGAGGTATATTCGGATATAGCTTTCCTCAACTGCTTGTACTCAGGATCTGGATAATGGGAAAGGGCATCTATGTTGTTGAGTATGCCTTCTTTAGCGCTGTAAGGCACCCCCAGGGGATTAACGTTATCGCTGTAGTCTACTATAGCGTCCAGATCTATTCCGTATTGCTCTGCAGCCTTATATATATTGCCACCGTGTTCCATCTCTACCACCCCATTGACTTATTATATCATATATTGATAGTGGATTGTATTGTATTCACCAGCAGCAAAATTGGATTAAAAAAAGAGCGGCTATTCCGCTCTTTTTAATCTCCTTTTTCCCTCTACTGGCTTAATATAAGGGCAGCTGCTCCTAACACCCCAGCATCCTTGCCAAGCTTTGCTCTTACAATTTCTACTACCTCTGCATTGGCTTTTAAAGCCCTTTTGCCTATTTCCTTCATTATCCCTGCGTACATCATATCGAGGTCGTTGGACATGCCTCCACCTATTATAATGCGCCGGGGATTAAAACTGTTTATGATATTGGATATGCCAACCCCTAAAAGCTCTGCTTCTCTGTTCACCATCTCCAGCGCGTATTCGTCCCCTTTTCGCGCAGCGTCAAATACCACCTTCGCGTCTACTTTCTCTATGTCCCCTCCCACCATATCCAGTATTATGGACTCTCTCCTGCCGCTTTTAAGCCCCTCTACAACACGCCTGGTAAAGGCAGTACCAGAAGCCAAAGCCTCCCAACAGCCATAATTGCCGCAACCGCACAGAGGGCCATTCATATCAATGGTGGTGTGACCTAACTCTGCACCGTTGGAATTCTCTCCGTGAAATAGCTTGCCATCTATAAAGGCGCCTCCTCCTATACCCGTGCTCACCGTTATGTACACAAAGTTTTTGATGCCCTTGCCGGCTCCAAAAATCCCTTCCCCAACAGCAGCTGCATTGGCGTCATTGTCTACTTTTATAGGTACTGGAAATTCTTCCTGTATCCTGTCTTTCAATGGAACATCTACCCAACCAGGCAGGTTAGGCGTAAACCTGATAACCCCTTTTTCAGCGTCCAGCGGACCAGGCGATCCTATTCCTATACCCTCCAGTTCGCCTAAGGACACCCCTGCTTTATCCATAACAGTGTGTATGGTATCCTTTATCTTTTGTATTACCGCATCAGGCCCTTTATATGCCTCAGTAGGGACATTTTCCCTTACCAGGACCTCTCCTACTTTATTTATGAGAACAGTGCTCAACTTGGTACCTCCCAGGTCCACTCCTACTATGTACTCTTTGTCAGACATAATATCACCCTTTCAAATATTATACTACGATAAAAGCATAGTATATTTTATACACCGTGTCAACGACGCTCATGCAAAAAAAGGATATACAATACATCCCACTGTATTGTATATCCTGGGTTTTACCTGTTTAATATGCTCTCCTCGGAGTCCTTGTCAAACAAGTGGATCTTATTCACGTCAAATCCAACCTTTACGAGATCCCCTTCTTTTGCCCTGCTCCTGGGATCAACCCTTGCGGTCATCTGGTTACCTTTGATGTTAAGATACAGGAATGTCTCAGCTCCCATCAACTCCACAACCTCTACCTTTGCATCTATAACCGCCTCAGGGTACGCCTCCAGGAACATCTCTTCGTCGTGAATATCCTCTGGCCTTATACCCATTACTACATCTTTGCCGATGTAAGACCTATCTTTCAGCTTTTTGACTTTGCCATCAGGTATCTTTATTGAGAATCCCGCGAACTCTGCATACACGCTGTCGCCTTTAGGAACCAATTTGACATCGATGAAATTCATCTCAGGACTGCCTATAAAACCTGCCACGAACTTATTAACAGGATAATCATACAATTCCTGTGGCCCTGCTACTTGCTGTATAACGCCATCTTTCATGACCACAATCCTGTCGCCCATGGTCATAGCCTCGGTCTGGTCGTGGGTAACGTATATAAAAGTAGTCTGCAACCTCTCGTGCAGCTTGCTAAGCTCTGTCCTCATCTGAACCCTCAACTTGGCATCCAGGTTGGACAACGGCTCATCCATTAAAAATACTTTGGGCTCTCTCACAATAGCGCGCCCTAAGGCAACCCTTTGCCTTTGACCTCCGGATAGCGCCTTGGGCTTTCTATCCAGGAGATGCTCTATATCCAGTATCCTGGCAGCCTCTTTTACCCTTTTGTCGATTTCCGCTCTCGGCATCTTTCTCAACTTAAGCCCAAAAGCCATATTATCGTATACTGTCATATGGGGGTAAAGGGCATAATTCTGGAAAACCATTGCTATATCCCTATCCTTAGGAGGTACATCGTTTACCAAACGGTCACCAATATAAAGCTCTCCTTCAGTTATCTCCTCGAGACCAGCTACCATCCTCAATGTAGTAGACTTGCCACAGCCTGACGGGCCGACCAAGACGATAAATTCCCTATCAGCTATATCTAAATTAAAATCTTTAACGGCTACAACTCCACCTTGATATACCTTGGTCACACCTTTTAATACAACGCTTGCCATTGAGATCCCCCTTTCCTCATTTTCGTTATTGATTATCTATTACAATTTTATTATTTTTCTTTTAATTTTAATATTGGCGTAATAACTGAAAATTTACATATTTTTTTATTTATTTTACGCTGTAATATAATTGTAATAAAAAAATGCAAAAAGCCCTTTTAATGGGTACGGGCTTTTCGCATTTTGTGCAAAAACATTATATTTTTTTGTCTATTTCATCCTTTAAACGGCTCTCAAATTCGTCCAATACAAGTGATCCCATATCGCCTTCTTTTCGAGATCTCACAGAAATTGTACCGTTTTCGACCTCTTTATCTCCTATAATAAGCATATAGGGTATCTTCTGAAGTTGAGCTTCCCTTATCTTATAGCCTATCTTTTCATTGCGCATGTCTACCTCTACCCTTACGCCTATCCTTTTAAGGTCATCGCTCACCTTTTGAGCGTATTCAAAATGCCTGTCGGCAATGGGCAAAATCCTGACCTGTACCGGCGCCAACCATAACGGGAAAGCCCCAGCATAGTGTTCTATCAATATGCCTATAAACCTCTCTATGCTACCGTATATAACCCTGTGCAGCATCACAGGCCTATGCTTTTCACCGTCCTGCCCTATATACGTAAGGTCAAAGCGCTCGGGCATCTGGAAATCCAGCTGAATGGTCCCGCACTGCCACGTCCTGCCTATGCTGTCTTTTAAATGGAAATCCAGTTTAGGACCGTAAAACGCCCCATCGCCTTCGTTTACTTTATATGGTATACCTTTTGTATTCATGGCATCCACAAGGGCACTTGTGGCCGCCTCCCATTGCTCATCGGTACCCATAGAATCGTCAGGTCGGGTAGAAAGCTCTACGGTATACTCAAAGCCAAAAATAGAGTAGAAGTAATCCACAAAATCTATAACACCTATTATCTCTTGCTTCACCTGCTCTGGCGTCATGAATATATGGGCATCGTCTTGAGTAAAGCACCTAACCCTCATCAAGCCGTGGAGGACCCCCGATTTCTCGTGCCTGTGCACTAGCCCCAGTTCACATAGCCTCAAAGGTAAATCCCTATAACTTCGCATAGAGGTCTTATACACCAGCATGGCGCCAGGGCAATTCATAGGCTTTATGGCGTAATTCTGGTCATCTATTTTAGTAAAGTACATGTTCTCCTTGTAATGATCCCAGTGCCCTGATCTGTGCCATAATTCCTCATTTAAAATTATAGGCGTCTTTATCTCCAGATATCCCCGCTTTGCGTGTTCCTGTCTCCAAAAGTCTTCCAATATATTTCGAATAACCATGCCCTTAGGATGGAAGAACGGAAAACCAGGCCCTTCTTCCTGTATACTGAAAAGGTCCAGCTCCTTGCCCAGCTTCCTGTGGTCCCTCTTTTTAGCCTCCTCTAGCATGTTAAGGTATTCATCCAGCTTTGACTTTTTGTCAAATGATGTGCCGTATATCCTTTGGAGCATTTTGTTGTGTTCATCGCCTTTCCAATAGGCTCCTGCCACTGACAAAAGCTTTATCGCTTTAACATAGCCGGTGGAAGGCAGATGAGGTCCTCGGCATAGGTCTACAAATTCCCCTTGCCTATAAAATGATATGGTAGCATCGTCCGGCAGACCTTCTATGAGCTCTACTTTGTATGGTTCATTTCTGCTTTTCATTAATTCGATCGCTTCATTGCGACTCAACTCAAACCTCTGGATCTTAAGATCTTCCTTTACGATCTGGCGCATTTCCTCTTCAATCTTATCAAAATCCTCAGGGGTAAAAGTATGGTCAATGTCAAAATCATAGTAAAACCCGTTCTCAATAGCAGGCCCTATAGCCAACTTGGCGTCTGGGTATAACCTCTTTACCGCCTGAGCCAGGATATGAGCAGAAGTATGCCTGTAGATATCCATGCCTTCTTCATCGTCAAAGGTCAAAAACTCTACCACAGCATCGCTATCCAGCGTAGAAGACATATCCCTAATAGAGCCGTTTACTTTTGCACCTAAGGCTTTTTTGGCAAGGGAGGGGCTTACAGCCACAGCAATATCCTGAAGGGATGTCCCTTCGCTAAATTGCCGTACAGATCCATCCTTAAGTGTGACGTTGATCATCTATAAACCTCCAATCTCATTGAAGTATTTTTAGCAAAAAACCCTCCCATCCCCTAAGGGACGAGAGGGCCCGTGGTTCCACCCTAATTTGTACTCCAAGATTATAACGGTATCACCGACACAGCTTACTTTTTGTTCAGCTTGCAGCTCAGAGGTGGTTTCAGCACACCGGTATCCAGAAAAGCTTTCAGCCTACGGCTTTTCCTCTCTTTGGACCCTTTGTGAGCCTCTTTCCCCGTCATAGCTTTTAATGGATTGCAACTTAATCTAGATTATACAATAAATAAGCCTTAAAAGCAAGACATTCTACCAGTGTCACCGCTTAACTAAAAGTACACTAATAGGATGGCCTGTATAAAACCTATAACCAGGCCCAAAACCCCACCTAAAACAATAATACCTCTTAATTCCTTATTGGCCACTTTTATTATAATCTCCTCTAGCTCTCTTATATCAAATTGATTTATTTTTTCTTCTACCATGCGGGAAACATCCACCCTCTGGCTCACTTTTTTTAAAAAATCCCTGTTGATCTCGCTGAAAAATTTATCGAATTCGGTTTCTACTATATCGTCGATGTACTTCACAACCACGGACTTAAAGGCAGAGAGAATACCTGGCAATCTTTCAGATACGATCTTGGATATCTTAAATTTTATATGTTCTACAAGCTCGTCTTTTTGCTGATTCTCTATAAGCTTGTCCAGTATCTCCTCAACAGATACAAGCTCGTCCTGAACTACGTCGCCGATCTTTTTGGCGAGCTCAGCTCTCCTCTTAGGTATTAAGCCTATTATCCGATAATTGACCACAGGAATCGTCAGGGGATATAAAGGGTGAAAAAGCATTTTAATAGCAAGGTAATTTGTAAACCAGCCAATCAAAGCGCCAATTGCCGTCATAAAAATAACCTGATATACCGCCATGAATTCTACACCTCAAAGTAAGTATACCATACAAAAAAATTTCAGCCAATACGACTGAAATTATTTTTTGCATATGCTATTAACTTTGTTGCATATATCACAGCCAGTACAAATAACCACCTTTTCTCCAAATACGCTTTTTAATGTGCCTATAAAATTGTCGTTGTCAAAAGCTTCAGAGCAATGGAAATATATTCTGTTAGGCGCAATGGTTATAAGAGAGCTTATGAGCACATCCTCGTTGCTTAACTCTCTGTTTAGATATCCCTGGCTCTCCACAAGGTGGTTATCTATTTCTTTGTAATTTTCGTCGATTAATACGTAGCGCATATCATCGCTTACCAGCACGTGCACGATATTATACTGTGATTCCTGCAATTCCACAAAATATTTTAACAGCTTTATAAACTCGTTATACTCTCTCTCCACAAGGTAATCGTCAACAGCTCTATCCACTACATCGTATAAGCCGCTTATATACTCTTTAAGCCTGAAATTGACAAATCCTTTTAAGTTTAATACATCACTGGTGTTAAAGTATTCCAACATAGCATTGACGATCTCAGCTTTTTTGTTTATCCAGTAAAAATCGGCGTTATCTTCGCTTAAGATGTTGTACACATTTTTTAATATTTTAAACCTCTCTTCAGAGGAAAAATAGTTGTAATTTTTGTGGATGATCTTATCTATAAACTTTATTTCCCAATGCTTTATTATAATATCCGCCAATATATTGGCCATGTACTGTCTAAAAATATCTCGCCTGTGTTCATCTTTATCCTTGACGGTGCATACAAACACCATATTATCGCCGGCAACGCTATTGGTATAATCCACTTTCAGCCCTCTTTTTTTCAGCATGTCTATTTCTTCTATAAAACTATCTATAACAGGTATGGCGTCTTTAGGAATCATCACAGTCAAACCATTGTGCAACTTCTCTCACTTCCTTTCACGATTAGTATGTGTTCAAAGGCCCTTTATATTCTCTGGCCAATGCTATTCCATCAGTGGAATAATAGAACCTATGTCTACTATTTCATCGCAATCCAAACTTACAATGGAAATACCTTTTTTATGTAAAAAATTCAAAACTTCTTTTCTATGATCATATAGCGATATATTCCCCGATATACCCATGCATTTTTTAGATATCAGTCCTGTTGCGCCACCGATAAAACCATAATCGAGCTCATACAACTTTATATTACCCGGCGGCACCAGCAAAACTTCTATGCCAAACTGCAATGCTTTTTTTGCGATACCCACATCCTGTGTAATAATTGCCTTCTCGTCAACCACACATATCGAGCACTTGGCGTATCCCTGCCTTACGTGAACCAACCTAACACCACGTTTTTCCAATTCGCATTTCAGCACTCTATCGGTATATCTTGTATTGTGGAAAGCTATATCCCCAATTCTCGCTACATTATATGCTATATCTCCAGGATAGTTTCTAGACAGAAATGTCTTTCCTGCAATAACATTAAAGCCATGCCGTTCCAGTTTGTACACAAAACTTTCGTCTGTATCTGGCGCTACAACGATATCTCTGCCACCCAAGTGATGCATCACCATATCAGGATGATAAGATACGGCATCATACAAAGCGTGGTGCCTGCAAGTGTAGATGACCTCAACGCCCATTCTACTCAATGTTTTCCCCACACTTTTGGCCCTTCCGTCAATAACAGCCAATCTTATACGGCGCGAAGGCAAATTGGGGGCCGTTATATAATCAGACATATGCACACCTTCTTTTAAAGCAAAATTAACGAAAAATTAATTTTTAGGAATTGTCCACAGCATCACCTTAATTGTATAATAAAGAGCGAAATTAGTATACGTAAAATCGAGGTGAATAAATAGAATGGAGGACAGGGCAAAAAAATACCTCTTGGTGGTGCTTTTCATCACGATAATCGCCTTTAGCGCTAAAACCTTTATGCGAACAGCATATCTAACAAAGAAAGCGCCGGCTCCGTTGCATAAACCGACATCTTATGCATTGGAAGTACCGGTGCTAGGCTATCACGCTTTTGCATCAACCAGCCAAGAGTACAAATACAGGAAAAACGCGTACGTATTGCCCATTGAACTTTTCGACAAGCAGATGAAATACCTGTACGAAAATGGATATAAAACCGTCACCTTGCCAGACCTAGAAGGCTTCTTAGAGCACAAGAAGCTATTACCTCCAAAAAGCGTAGCGATAACCATGGACGATGGATACGAGAACAATTATACGCTGGCGTACCCTATTCTAAAAAAATACCGTTTCAATGCTACTGTATTTATAATCGGAGCGTATATCCGAAAAGACGGAACAAAAAGCAAATCCCCATTTCCCCTTCTAACATATAGTGAGATGAGGAATAGCGAAGATGTATTTTCTTTTGGTTACCATACGTACAATCTGCATCGCGTCATACACCACAAACCAGCTCTTATCATGGCCAGTAGAAGTCAAATCTTAAATGACCTGGAAGAAGAGAAGCAATTGTTTTCAAGCTACAACTGGGTACCCTATTTAGCTTATCCCTACGGCAGGTACAATGATAACGTAATTCAAGCTTTAAAAAAGGCGGGCATAAGGATGGCATTTACCACTACAGAAGGCGATGTAAAGCCCGGTGACAACCCCTATACGCTAAAAAGGCACATGATAACGCCATATGTCTCTATGGATGAATTTAAAGTCATGGTAGGAAACGGCTCCTATGAAGAAAAACTAAAAGTGCGCTTTAGGCACATTTTAAGCCGCGTGCATAAAGTGATAAAAGTGATATAATAAATGCATAGACAGGAGGTCAACCATGGGCAGCAGAATAACACTGAAGAACGCTATATTGTTTATCATTTTTGAAATGCTTTTTACATCAGTTACATTACCGTATTTAATATTCTACGGGCCGTTTACCCATGTTCGTGACACCGTGGTTACAACTGCCATGACTACATTTAAACACCAGTATATCGCCACACTTTTTTTACCTAAGGACGTCATTGACAAGATTCTAGCAAGTAATTCCAGTGGGATCAAAAGTGGATCTACTGACAAAAACCTCATTAACTTTAAAAACAACCACGACAATGCCATTGATCTATACAATATAAGCGGAAAACACTTTAAAGGAAAACTTTTATTGATCCACGATCCCACAAGGATAAAAGTGGGATATTCAGCGTATATACCCAAAAAAGGTGAAACCACTAGCTCCATCGCAAAAAGAAACGGAGCCATTGCCGCCATAAACGCAGGAGGATTTGTAGATGACGGTATGAAAGGCACAGGTGGCACACCACAAGGCATCATAATACATAACGGCAAAATCGTGTACAGCACGTACACAAACTCCAACGACAACGTCAGTTTAATAGGGTTTACTTCTGATGGCAAGTTGCTGGTAGGTCATTACAAATACAGCGTTATACCGCTTCTATCTATTAAAGAAGCAGTGAGCTTTGGCCCTGCGTTGATCATCGATGGCAAGCCTATGATTCAAAAAGGCGATGGCGGTTGGGGAATAGCTCCCAGAACTGCAATAGGCCAGAGAAAAGATGGCACAGTTATATTTTTAGTCATTGACGGCAGATCTATAAAATCTGTAGGAGCGACTTTAAAGGACGTGCAGGACATCATGCTAAAGTTCGGCGCATATAATGCGGTCAACTTAGATGGCGGCTCGTCTACGACCATGTACTTTAAAGGCAAGGTGATCAACAATCCTTCTGATGCGCTGGGGGAAAGAATGGTGCCTACCATATTTTACGCCAAATGAATTAGCAGATTTTCAACGAGGGGAGAACTCATGAGATTCATAAAAAGGATTTTACTTTGGATTGTAATCTCTTTATCAATCCAGATCGGATCTTTATATTACATTAACAACTTCTTCCTGGCAGACAAAGAGGTATTTACATCTCAAAAAGTGTACTCAGAAACTAAGGCGCCTGAAAACATCACAGCAAATGTGCCTTACGGCGCCTCAAGCGTACAACCGTCCTATGATGGCGACTATATAGCCTATTTAAAAGACTACAACCTTACCATCAAAAACTGTGCTCAATCAAAGGGGAGAAATAGCTTTCAGATTGAAAATGTGCACTTTTACAGATGGCTTCCTGACAGAAACATGTTATACGCACAGGTGGAGCATCTTAAATCCACGGACAGGATTACTTTATACGCCTACGACGCAGACAATAGAAAAAAACAAATGGTAAACAGCGTATCATACCTTCCCCGCAATAGCAGTGTATCAGGTATTGAGGCTTCTCCTTTGACCAACATTATATACCTAAGTATCTCAGGAGGAGATGGCTACGATAGGCTGTATCAGATCGACATAATGGGGACCATAAAAAAGATATGGACACCTGTCAAAAAGATCGTAAAAATGGCAGAGACCCAGGAAACAGACAATCTGGTGTATCAGTCCTCAAACGACATAATCCATGTGATCAAGGATGGAAAAAAAGACGTATATTTAAGTTACAACAAATACGCACTGCTGGGCATAGATAGCCAAGATAACGTGTACCTGGGTGGTTTTGACAAAGGTAAGATCGCAAAAATATACCGAGGTACGCTGGATAAGCCTCTTAATACGTGGGATACTGTGTTACTTCCTGAGCCTTTAGACCCCAATAGCGTAACTGTAGACAAAAATGGCAATATATATAAAATCCAGGACGGTAAAACCCTTATAGATGTAAATAGCAACAACGCCATAGTAGGAAAAGGCCGTATTTTATACTTTAACAACGGGCTAATAGTTTACGAAGGAAATAACGACAATGTTATAATCAAAAAGCTCACCGCTTTATAGTTTACATCCTGCCGTTTAAGATCCTCATTACCTCATCTATTTCATAGGTGTTTAAAACGTCTTTAGCCTCCAGCCACCCTTTGCGAGCAATACCTATGCCGTATTTTATATCCTTTAATCCCTGTACGCTATGGGCATCGGGATTTATAGCCAATTTAACGCCTTTATCCTTTGCATACTTAACATAACGCCAATCCAGATCCAGTCTGTACGGATTGGCATTGATCTCGATCACTTTGTTACATCGCGCTGCCGCATCGATGACCTCGTACACATCAAAATCGTAGCCCTCTCTGGCTAGCAACAACCTTCCTGAACAGTGTCCTATGATTTTTGTATACCTGTTTTCTACGGCTTTTACCAATCTTCTGGTCATATCTTCCCTGCTCATGTTAAAATGGGAATGAACCGACGCTACTACAAAATCAAATTTCTTTAGAATATCTTCATCGTAGTCCAATGAGCCATCAGGTAAAATATCTGACTCAATGCCTTTTAATACTATTATATCCTCAAATTCTCTGTTAATTTGCTCGATTTCCTCAAATTGCCTCAATAAAGCTTCCTCGTCAAGCCCCCTCGCATAAAATGCCGATATGCTGTGGTCCGTAATGCCGATGTACTTATATCCCAAGGATCTCGCTGCTTGTACCATATCATAAAGCGAATCGGAGCCATCACTATAGGTTGTGTGGACGTGAAAAACCCCTTTTATATCGCGATCTTCAACCAATAAAGGTATATCCCCTCTCTCTGCGGCTTGGATCTCTCCCATGTTTTCTCTGAGCTCAGGAGGAATATAGGACATGTGTAGCGCATTGAAAATTTCTTCTTCTGTTTTGCATACTATAAGATCATCTCCAGAGTACAAGCCGTACTCATTCATTTTAAGCCCCATCTGCTTTGCCCTGTGCCTCATGGCGGTATTATGTTCTTTACTGCCTGTAAAGTGATGGAGGGCATACGGATATTCTTCGTGCTTTATAACACGGAGATCGGCGTTTATACCCGAGTACAAAAGAACGCTGGATTTAGTATTTCCCCGCGCTACAACTTCCTTTACACCTTCATAAGCAATAAACGCATCCATTAATTTCTCAGGTGAATCCGCAACAGCTAGTATGTCCACGTCCTTTACAATTTCTTTTTTTCGCCTCAAACTTCCCGCTATATCACACATCGATAAAAGCCCCGTTCTTTCCAGATACTCTTTTAACCTGTTAGCTTCATCCAGCGCCTCTACATACAAGTGCTGACCTGTGTACTGTTTTAGAAACTGGATGCCGTCGTATATCTTCTTCTGCGTTTTTTCACCAAATCCCTGTAATTCCACAAGCCTATTCTCTAAACAAGCGTATTCCAGCTCTCTCACACTGGTTATATTGAGCTTCTCATATAGCGCCCTAATCTTTTTAGGTCCCAGCCCTGGTATTTTCATCATCTCAATAAGCCCTGAAGGAATGGACGCTTTTAGGCTTTCATAGTACTCCAACCTTCCCGTTGTAACCAATTCTGTCAACTTCCTGTTAAGGGCGTCCCCTATCCCTTTGACCTCTTTTAATTTACCTTCTTTTACAAGCTGTTCTATATCCCGATCCAGCGTCTCAATAATCCTGGCAGCATTATAATAAGCCCTGGACTTAAAAGGGCTTTCCCCTTTTAAGTCCAGCAAAAGCCCTATCTCATTGAGGATATTTACGATAAGCTTTTTATCCATAAGCATCCATTCCAGACTAGAAATTTTCGTCAGTTAAGTAACATGCCACTATTTCGCCAAAATACATGGTATGGTAATCAGGATACCATCTGCGATTTAGCTCAGCGTTTAGGTTCTCAGGTATCATATCTTGCTTGTATACTACTTTGCATTCATAGTGCAAAGAGCACTGGCCTATAACAGGTACGCTTACTTTTTGCCCGGGCAACGCCGTAAGATCGCACTCTTTAAATTTATCGTAATCTCTTCCTGACTTTGAACCGCAGAAGCGCAATGCTTCTTTTAAGTCTTTCTCTCCTGGAACACTTACCGTAAACTCACCAGATTGCTCTATAAGTTGATGGGTATAGCGCGACTTTCTTACAGCAACCAAAAAAACAGGCCTCCCCCAGAAAAACGTAATGCCGCCCCAACCTATAACCATGGTGTTTATCTTATCCGCTTTTGAAGTTAAAAAGATACCTCTCGATGTAAGCTTTTTATCAACTTCCACCATGTACTGATTGTATGGAACTTCCTTTATCACACCGATCACTCCTCTTATTATTTTTATGGTTACTATCAATTATAGCACAAATTAAAGGAGTAAAATAACCACCAGGTATGTGAAAATATGAATTACCTGGTGGCTATTTCTTTTTCCTATTTTTCTATAGGCCTTCACTTATTATTTGAACTCAATTTTAATATATGGTTTTCATCGTAAATCCTTGATAGATTGGCTCCTACCAGTTCTACAATCACTATCTCCGCCAAATACAGAACCCTGCAACCTTCTTCCAGATGCCCGGAATAAGCTTTTTCTTTGTCCGATACCACGGCGTGTAAATGGGGCTTGCCATCCGCTATTACCCCGTCTATGGAAGAAAGCTCCAGCGGTTTATCCTCCCACCTCTCAAAGTGTTCAACAGCTGGATAACCTGTGGTCGTCACCATATGTAAGACACAGTAATCTAATGTGCCAATGGCCGATACTACTACTGCATCCTTAATATTCTCTTTTTTTATAAAATCATTTATGCTCTCCAAAACATAATCTCCCTGATCCAATCTTAAAACAAATACTCTTCCAATTTTAGGTGCGGTAAAATACTCCATCGCATTTCACTCCTCTTTATAACACCGTCTCGTCTGGCTCCCATCCCAGCTGTTCGTAGAGTTTTCTCCTGCTGGCTTTATCTTTCTCCAGCTCCTGCCTGGCGTACTTAGCTACATCATAGGCCATTTTGCGTGGAACAACTATAACGCCGTCTCCATCCGCTACTATCACATCGCCAGGATACACCGTAACCCCCCCAACACTTACCGGAATATCCTTTGCGTCAAATCGTATTCTGCCCTGATCCATCTTCTGCGAAATAAACTTCGACCATACGGGAACTTTTTCTAAAATTAACTCGTCTGTATCCCTAACGCCGCCGTTAGTCACATATCCCCTGGCCCCTTTTATCATTCCCGCAAGAGAGTTGTTGGAACCCAGGATGCCTACGTCTACACCGCTTTGATCGATCACTATGAAGTCACCGGGTTCAATATCGTTCATCCATGGGTCATAGCACACCTCTTTATAGTACCATTTAACCCATTCGGTGTACTCTTCAGGGGACATCATAGGAACAGGCTTTTCATAGGGCACATACCTTGCGGTTCTGGCTATTCCCACTACCCTGGTCCTAAACAAGGGCCTTATCTCGTAAGACATGCTGCCGTAGTGATGCATCATGTTCCAGTCCATCCCATCCCTTACATCAGAAACCCTAAGGCCTTTAAAGAGCTCTAACAGTTCCCGGTTCTCCTTTGACATTTTAGATTCCATATCAATTCCTCCCTTTAATTTAAGGCTTTAAAATTTTTATATGTATCTTGAGAAAAGGCTTTTTGCCTTTTCTCAAGATCATAAACTATTACTTCATGGACCTTGACATCTGTGTCATCTTCTCCTGGTATTTATCTAGTTCCGTTTTTATATACTTTTCATCGACTTTTTTGCCATTTTCCACTGCGGAAACAATATTATGACCGATTTTGTAAAGTTCTACACCCAATGCAGGAACCAGCATAGCAGGTTCCATCGGAATTGATTCGTCCCAGGCTTTTAAAAGCGTCTTCATATAAGGATCATTCGGTTTTATCTTTGATTCCACATCTTTGCCCCATGGGATCGCATACTTGGCCTCATAAAGCTTTAGTGACATCTCAGGTGAACCTAAATACTTCATCAATTCCCACGCTGCGTCTTTGTTCTTCGAATTCTTAGCTAGAGACCATTGATGGAGTGAAGCGGTGATACCGTTTTTCCCACTGACACCAGTTGCAGATAATACAACGCCATAAGGCTTTACTTTATCCATTTCTCCTTTCTTGATATAGGAAGCTAGTGGTCCTAATCCATTGGTATTAATCCACATAGCCACATTATTTTTATCGGTATAAAAATTTTCGGTTCCCTTACTCATAGATGTACCCGGAGGACAATACCTTGCAAAAGTTGCAATCCATTCGTATGCCTGAATTACTTTATCAGAATTTATATGCCATTTTATATCAGCTGGATTATCTGTAGTCCATTCGGCATAATTGGTTTGGCCAAATATATCCATAACCCATTTAGGAAATATATCCAGATTATTCATGTAACCGCCGTAGGTTTGCCTACCTGTCTTTGGATCTTTGCCCGTCATCTTTTTGGCTTTTTCCATCAGACTATCCAACGATTCATGATCCTTTAAATACTCCACCCCATAATCGTCAAATAGCCGTTTATCATATACGGTCCACTTAGCACTTATAAATTTTGGAGTACCTAAATGAATTCCTTTATACTTAATAAACGGCCCATCATACATATTACCCCATAAATCTACCGGATTTATACCATCCCTCTTTACGTACTCGTCAATGGGCTCTATCAAACCTTTGTCATACCAGTCTTTTGGCTCATTAAGATGTACCACATCCACATCGCCATTCATTAGAGCAGTTGTAACTTTTGGTTGCCAGTCAGACCATGGAATTGTTGTGATCCTTACATCTACTTTAGGATGCGTCTTCAGAAAATCCTGTATCAAGGTTTTCCAGCCAGGTATGGTATCTCCTGTAATAGGATCGGTTGTATCCTCTATAGGATCACCAACGACAAATAATTTAACCGTACCGCTTATTTCCTTTTTACCAGCATTATTACTTTCATTTTTCCCATTTGTTTTGACCGTTTTACTGTTCGTAGAACAAGCTGAAAAAGCAAACAACAATATACTACATAATATTAAAGTCAATACCTTTTTAAAAACCATCCTCACTTTTAAAACCCCCTTTATTCATTTTTACTCATTGTTTTATACCTGATAACGCTATGCTTTCAATTATATACCTTTGCATAAACAGGAAAATTATCAATATAGGTAAAACACTAATCGTCGTTATCGCCATATTAACCCCCGGAAATTGCTGACCACCTGTTTCAGTAGTAACGTATATAGCTACTGCAATCTGTATCAAGTACTTCGCTGGATCAGACAATATTATTAAAGGCCATAAAAAGTTATTCCATTGTCTGATTATTAATAACACTACTAAAGTAGCAGTAATAGGTGCACACAAAGGCAAATATATGCGTCCAAATATATTGAACTCGCTAGCTCCATCGATTATAGCCGCTTCTCTTAAAACACCGGGCAAAGTATCTATATACTGTTTTACAAGAAATGTCCCAAAACCATACACTACCGATGGTAAGAAAAATGGCCAATAGGTATTTAGCATACCCAGATACCTAAACAAATTCCACGAAGGTATCATTGTCACTTCCCATGGAACCATCAAAGTACCTAAAATCACTATAAAGAAAAATTTTTTACCTTTAAATTCCAATTTCGAAAAGGCATAACCACTTAGCAAAGCTGATATAGCGCTTATAGCTACCGAAACCACAGTATAATATATAGTATTTAAAAAATACCTGGCCATTGGAAGATCTTTAAATGCAATTCTGTAATTAATCCACGAAAATTCCTTTGGCAACAACGATGGAGGAAAAGGCATTGAATAGTTAGCAGTTTTATCTACACTAACAGTTACCATCCACAAAAATGGCATTATAAATATTGCTGAAAGTATCAGTAAAATTGCAAAAAGTATTGAATTGGAGATAAATTCGCTTTTTTTCTTTGATTTCAAGATACTCAACCCGATTCCCCCCTAATCACTATCCCACTTAATCAATCGAACATTTATAAGAGTCAATGCAAATATGATAAAAAACAATATATACGCAGCAGCCGATGCCAACCCAAACCTCATACCCTGAAAACCAATAGCATAAATATACAATACCACTGTCCTAAGGGTACCTCCAGGCTGGCCTGTATTTCCACCTATCATCCACACATCTCCAAATCTCTGCATAGCTCCAATTACACCGGTTATAAAGACAAAAACGAATATAGGTTTCATGCTAGGAATTGTAATATATCGCCATCTTTTTAACGCAGTAGCTCCATCGACTTCTGCAGCTTCATACAATTCTCTGGGTACAGATTGCAACCCTGCTAAAAATATCAATGTATTATATCCAATGCTTTGCCACGTAGACATTATCACTACAGTAACTCTCGCTATTCTCGCATCGATAAACCAACCAAATGGGCCTATACCGAATAATTTTTTTAATATGTAATTTATAGCACCTATATCCGTAGGATAAAATAGACTTAAAAATATCGTTGAAGCTGCTACGACAGACGTTATATTTGGTATATATATAGCCGATTTAAAATAATTCTTCCCCCATCTGCAAGCGTTTATCATACTCGCAATAATAAAGGCACCTGGTATATTAAGCAATAATCCTAGTACACCCATATATACCGTATTATATAATGCTCCTACAAAATCTGGATCCTTTAGTATAGTTTTATAATTATCCAGCCCCACCCACGTCTGAGTTATATAATTTGTACTGTAAAAACTCAACCTGAGCGATTCAATCACAGGATACAAAACAAATACAATTATCCCCAAAACGGTAGGAGCAATAAAAGCGTAAGCCGCTATGTTATTACCGTATCTACTCTTTCGATGCCTCAAAGGTGTTTTAACATTTACAATTGTAACATTCAATTTCCTCATCACCTCTTTCTTATAACATAAAGTAAACGTTAACTAAATCAAATCATTGTTTTTTTTGAAAAACACCTCCTTTCTTCAATAATTTTTATCAATAGATTTTTGGAATTTTAAAACGTTTACTTAATTGCCATAATTACTTTTCTTTTTTTGTTATAAGATCTCTAACAATGTATTTTGAAGCAATCGGGTAATTAATTCATCCGTTTACCACACATGTAGCGTTTGTGAACGTTTACTAAAATATTTACCGAAACCCTTCTTTCTTTTCTCTCTTACATCTCTTTTTCTGCCTACTAAAATTCCCCTGTTTCTTCTACTAGAAGAATATCTCATCATAAAAAACTTTTCAAATTTTAAATTATCTCAAATTTAATGAATATTACTCGTTTCCTTTCTCTGTCTGCATTTTTCTCCAGATTTCTCATTTTTTCTTCATGTTTCACAAGATTAACAGTTCGCGATGCCCACAGACTTTCACTACCAACTTACCACTTATTAAGGTGCACAAAAAAGCCCGAGAATATTGATTTCTCAGGCTTTTCTCGTTGAGGCGGCACCCAGATTCGAACTGGGGATAAAGGTTTTGCAGACCTCTGCCTTACCACTTGGCTATGCCGCCATAGAGCGGACAACGAGGTTCGAACTCGCGACCTCCACCTTGGCAAGGTGGCGCTCTAGCCAGCTGAGCTATGTCCGCTTAAATAATGCCTCAGGAGGGAATCGAACCCCCGACACGGGGATTTTCAGTCCCCTGCTCTACCGACTGAGCTACCGAGGCACTTTACGACCTGGAAGGGACTTGAACCCTCGACCTCTAGCGTGACAGGCTAGCGTTCTAACCAACTGAACTACCAGGCCTCTTAGTGGGCACAACAGGACTCGAACCTGTGACCCCTTGCTTGTAAGGCAAGTGCTCTCCCAGCTGAGCTATGCGCCCTTTTTATCCTTCTTTTCCTAACTCGATTAGGTCAAACCTCAGCTGACAGATGATAGTATACCA
This sequence comes from Caldanaerobius polysaccharolyticus DSM 13641, assembly GCF_000427425.1. Lineage (NCBI taxonomy): Bacteria > Bacillati > Bacillota > Clostridia > Thermoanaerobacterales > Thermoanaerobacteraceae > Caldanaerobius > Caldanaerobius polysaccharolyticus. The sequence goes on from NZ_KE386494.1 coordinate 641,000, forward strand.
TATAACACTTAGTTCGTCAACACTTTTTATTGATTTTACATCACTCTGTAATATTGATAAAAGCCCTGATAACTTACAAGATACCAGGGCTGAACATCTCTAAACCTTATATCTTCCTTACATTAGCCGCCTGCGGACCTTTTGCTCCTTCCACTACATCAAACTCGACCATTTGTCCTTCCTCAAGGGTTTTAAAGCCATTCATCTCTATCGCAGAGTAGTGGACAAATACATCGCTTCCCCCTTCTCTTTCAATAAATCCATAACCCTTTTCTGGATTAAACCATTTTACTTTGCCTTTAAACATCAGTACATTCCTCCAAACATAAAAAACTTAAAACTATCTATACAATAGTATACCTAATCATAACACAATAAACTCATTATGTCAAATTAATTTCTATAAAAATTTTTGATCTCTTAGCAAATTTATGTAAATTTGTATGCCTTTCAGCAGTATGTTTTCATCAAAATTAAACCTACAGTGGTGCAATGGATATACAAAGCCCTTTTTTTCATTTCTAGCCCCTAGCATTATATAAAAAGACGGAGCTACTTGACTGTAAAAAGAAAAATCCTCTGCCAACATAACAGGATCCATGCGCACAATATCACTTTCTGGAACGGACCTTAACACCAGCTCATAAAGCCTCTCGTCATTTATCACAGGGGGGTATGTCTCTCTTATATCCATATCTATTTTTACTCCATCGGATATACAAAGTCCCTTTGAAATTTCCTGCAGAGCCGCTTTTATATCCAAAAACACCTCTTTTTTCAACGCCCTTATAGTGCCTTCCAACCTCACCCTGTCCGATACCACATTTCTCACGTTACCACCGTAGATGCGGCCAAAAGTGATCACAGCGTTCTCTAACGGGTCCACTTTCCTGCTTACCACGGTTTGTACCTGCTGGATAAATTGCGACGCCGTAACTATGGCATCGCGGCCTTTGTGGGGCATAGCCCCATGAGAGCTTTTACCGTAAATATCCACGTCAATTTCTACCGCCATAGCCATTAACGGGCCGCTCTTTAAACCTATTGAGCCTTCAGGTATATCGGGGTATATGTGATAGCCGAAAATACCATCTACCTTATACCTGTCAAATACTCCGCTCTTTATGAGGTTTAAAGCTCCACCTGTTTGCTCTTCAGCAGGTTCAAAAATCAGCATTACATTTTCCTTTAGCTTATTTTTGACACAAGATAAATAACGGGCTAATCCCAGCAATATAGCCATGTGACCGTCATGGCCACATGCGTGCATAACCCCTTCATTAGCAGAAGCATACTCAACATTTGTTTCCTCTATTACAGGGAGGGCATCCATATCTGCCCTAAAAGCATATGTGCGCTCTCCTCTGCTCCCTTTTAAAAGACCTATTATGCCATTACCTGCAATATCACTTTCATAATACACGTCCAGCTTTTTAAGGTATTGACATATAAACTCCGCCGTATTTTTTTCTTCAAAGCTTAATTCAGGATGCTTATGTAAGTGCCTCCTTATCGCAAATATTTCATCCCTGAGGTTCATAACACTTTCCTCTATTTGCATAACCAGATCACTCCTGTACTCACAATAACCGTATTGGCTTTAACGCTTCCATGTTATACGATATTTGCCAGATGAGATTCAAGAGCTAATATTCCAGCTCCTACTACCGGTGCCGTTTTGCCCAGCGGGGTGATTTTAACGCTACACCTGCTCAAAGGAGTAGAGAGGGCTTTTAATCTCATTGCTTGTTCTATGTCAGCCAGCATTATATTCCCGTATTCCACTGCATCTCCCCCCAATACCACTAGCTGGGGATTAAGCAAATTCACAGCTATTGATAAAGCAATTCCTACATACCTACCCACTTCTTTTAATATATCCAGTGCTATAAGATCGCCAGATCTGGCTTTGTCCGAAATCGTTTTTATATCTATGGCTTCCGTACTTCCTTTTCGCTTCATATAGCGATAGCAAATAGCAGGGGTAGACGCAATGGTTTCAAGGCAACCGTAATTGCCACAGGAGCACCTGCGCCCGTCTTCGTCTACTGTGATATGGCCTATTTCCCCAGTACTGCCCGATATTCCCCTGTAAACAAGTCCGTCTATAACTATACCCGATCCTACACCTGTCCTGAAATTAACGGCTATAAAATTATCCACGTTTTGAGCGCATCCGGCCCATCCTTCGCCCAACGCCGTTACATTCGCCTCATTGTCGATATAAACGGGAATCCCAAGCCTTTTTACAAGTTCTGTTTTTAATTCTACATCTTTCCAATTTAAATTAGGAGCCACAGCTATCACCTGGGTCTCGGGGTAAACCCACCCTGGAATACCCACTCCAGCAGCCAATATAACCCTTTTGGAATTGGCGTATACCTTATCGACCAATTTTTTTATAATATCCACCACTTCATTTACATCGCTCTTTACCAACTTATCCGAGCTCAAAGCAATAATTGAGCCTTTTAAATCCAGCAATCCAACGGTTATAACCGCAGGATCTACGTCTATTCCTAAAATACCCCAATGGCTGGTGTCCACCTCCAAAAGTTTTGGAGGTCTCCCCCCTGTGGATAAACCCCCGTCGTATTCTACAATAAGGCGATTATGTAAAAGATCAGACACTATATTAGATATGGCTGTTGCCGTAAGACCCGTTTTCTTTTGAAGATCCGCTCGGCTTAATGCGCCGTTTTTGCTTATCTCTTCAAACACCGTATATCTATTTAACACCCTTAAATACTGTTGATTAGCCGTTATATTTAATACCACTTTATACCGCCCTCTTAACTTTCTTAATATTTTAAAATAAATTCATTAAGCTTATTATAGTAAAACCCATGTTTGTTTTTCAAGAATTTCTATTCCTGACAATACTGTTGACATCAATCCCCTTTATTTGTACATTGACCCTAAGGACATTTATAGCTGTCATATACTCTATTTGGGTTTTTACGTTTTTTTGAATGCCCAATACAATGTCCTGTATTCTCCTACCGTACTTTACGATCACATCAACAGTCAATATTATCCCATCTTCGCCTTTCTTTATCTCTACCCTTCTGGTTTTAGCAACGCCGTCAACTTTTAAAGCTTCGTGGGATACAAGAGACATAATAGCTGTATCAGCGATCTCGTATTTGCCCATATAACTGTAATGGGGTCTTACCAACGTTTTTTCTATCACTACATTTTTATGTCCTACGCGCCTTAATATTTTGAGGGGATCCATAAAAAAACCCGAAAAGCTGTCTTTTATCTCAAAAGTGGGAACAGGTATCACATGGGTACCATTTAAAGTCCTGTTGCTCTGTGCTTTCTTGATTTCCCACGGCTTTGATACGTCTTCTATGCGTATTATCTCTGATACAGGAGGCAAGCCCAACCGCTCTGCTATTTTACATACCATCCCATCAGATGTGCCCAAAATCAAAACGCTATTAATATGCTTAGCCTCTAGGGCTTGCTTTACTGCCCGAGCATGTCGCTCATCTACAAAAAGCGCCGTTTTAATGGCAGCCACTTTGGTCAGCTCCTTTTTAGCCGACTTACCTGCTACCACTTTATTCCCCATTATCAAAAGGCCATCGTCTATTATCGCTTCAATTCCTCTTGCCCCTGCAACTTGTAAGGACTTGTAAGACTTACCGGAACCGCTAGGTCCCACCAGCGCATACACTATCATAAAACAACCTCCACAGATATTATATCAGAGATTTTATCGCTGTTGTACTCCTTTTCAAAGCTCTCCAACTCATATTAAACTCCATCTATTAATATAAATAAAACTGTATAAGCCATCCCAAGACCCATATAAAGGAGTGTTCTTATGATAAAAGAAGAGGATCTGCTTTTATTTAAAACACATATCAAACCTGATGGACTATCTCAAAAAGAAGCCGAATCCCGTTTGAAAACATATGGTCCCAATGAACTCGTAAAAAAAACCGAGATATCTCCTTTAATGCTTTTTTTAGAACAATTTAAAAACTTCATAGTCATAGTCCTCCTTATAGCCACAGCCATATCCTACTTTCTAGGCGAAGTAGCAGATGCAGCCACCATAACCGTCATCGTAATTATGAACGCCATACTGGGATTCATACAAGAATATCGCACAGAAAAGTCCCTCGAAGCTTTAAAAGAACTATCTGCACCCCATGCCACTGTATTGCGGGATGGTAAGCAGATGGTCATTCCAGCCAGAGAACTGGTCCCTGGAGACGTCATTATATTAAAAGCAGGTGATAATATTCCCGCTGACTGCGCGCTAATTGAAGCGTCAAACGTTCAGACCAATGAATCCATTCTAACAGGGGAATCCATCCCTGTAGAAAAAAAACCTGCCGAATACAGGTCAAACTTTATAGAAAAGGCCAAAAAAGACAACATCCTCTTCATGGGAACCACGATGGTTTCAGGCAGGGCAAAAGCCATCGTCATAGCTACAGGTATGCGCACAGAGATGGGCAATATCGCCGACATGATTCAAAACACGGATTTCAAAGCAACTCCACTGCAAAAACGCCTAGACCGTATAGGCAAAGAGCTGGTGCTTATAAGTCTTACAGTGTGTGTTCTCATTATCTTTGCAGGTATATACCACGGCGAATCTGTGTACGACATGTTCTTCGCTGGGGTAAGCTTAGCTGTAGCCGCTATCCCCGAAGGATTGCCCGCTATCGTCACGGTTTCTCTGGCCTTAGGAGTACAGAGGATGTTAAGGCGCAACGCCCTTATAAGGAAATTACCTGCCGTAGAGACCTTGGGAAGCACCAGCGTTATATGTTCTGACAAAACGGGAACCATCACAGAAAATAAGATGACCGTAACTAAAATATACGTAGACGGTCAAATAATTGACGTAACAGGCACTGGCTACGATGTAGTTGGAGAATTTAGATCTGAAGGCAGGCATTTAAACGCCGCCCACAATATTTCCTTACAGATGCTGTTAACTATAGGAGCTCTTTGCAACGACTCGGAGCTTTCTGAAAACGACCTGCGTGGAGACCCCACAGAGATCGCTATAATGATAGCATCCAGAAAAGGTAAGATAGATGAAAAAGTCGCCGGATACCAGCGAATTGCTGAAATACCTTTTGATTCCGATAGAAAGTGCATGAGCGTAATCTGCAGGGATAAAAGCAACCAACTTTACGTATTTACAAAAGGAGCTCCAGATAAAATATTGAATATATGTTCAAGAAAATTAAATGATGGCGATATTTCACTTTTAACGACCACAGAAAAAAAACGAATTCTCAGCGTAAACGATCAGATGGCAGGCCAAGCCCTGCGAGTGCTGGGTTTTGCTTATAAAAAATTAGAGTTTCTGCCTCGAGATATCAAAGGGTCCACTATAGAAAAAAATTTGATATTTGTGGGAATGGAGGGAATGATAGACCCACCAAGACCTGAAGCTGTAGAATCTATAAAAAAATGCTACAAGGCCGGCATAAAGCCCGTGATGATTACAGGAGATCATAAAATAACAGCTATAGCCGTAGCTCAAAAAATCGGGCTGGATGTCAGTGAAAAAAGCGTTCTTACTGGCGACGAAATAGAAGCCCTTAGCGATAAAGAGCTGGAGAAAAAAGTACAAGACATATCGGTTTTTGCGAGGGTGACCCCAAAACACAAATTCAGAATAGTGCGAGCCTACAAAAAACGCGACAATATAGTGGCCATGACCGGTGACGGAGTCAACGATGCACCGGCTCTAAAAGAGGCAGATATAGGTATCGCCATGGGGAAATCCGGAACAGATGTAGCTAAAGAAGCTTCTTCCATGATATTGTTAGACGATAATTTTGCCACAATAGTAGCGGCGGTTGAAGAGGGCAGGATTATATACGAAAACATAAGGAAGTTTATACGATACCTTCTCTCGTGTAATCTCGGCGAAATACTTATGATGGCCGTAGCTACATTTTTAGGCCAGCCCGTCCCCTTAATACCTATACAGATACTGTGGATAAATCTAGTGACCGATGGATTGCCGGCACTGGCACTAGGCGTAGATCCCCCTGAAGACGACATCATGCAACAACCCCCTCGCAAGAGGAAAGAAAGCATTTTCTCTGGAGGTTTGGGCGCGCAAATACTGCTATCGGGTTTTCTAATAGGGGCCAGTTCACTGGCGGCCTTTACTACCATGATGTTCCTGACCAATGGCGATATACAGCAAAGCCGTACGGTAGCTTTTGCTACCATGATAATATCTGAGCTTATATATTCTTTCCAAAGCCGCTCAGAACGCAAAAAAAATTTCCCCAGAGGATGGTTTACAAACCCTTACCTGGTGCTAGCTGTTGCATCCTCTTTTATACTCATGTTAGTCGCAATTTACATACCATTTTTATCCTACATATTTAAGACTACTCCATTGGATTTTAAAGCCTGGTTAACGATCATGGGATTTTCCTTGATACAATTTATTGTCAATAACTTCCTAATGTGATCATTCATCATTTCTTTTTCTGTACGGTAGCGGTACATACTGAACAGATGGCCTTCTCTGAACAGGTTGAGGGTAAAGTTCCATAAGCCTGTACACCTCATCAGGCAAATCGTTAGAAACATCAAGCCCCATCTGGCGCAACTGCTCGCAAGAAATAGGGTAGTCGTGAGTCCAGCGCCCTTCCGTAAACATATCAGCAAGATCCCTGGATTTTTTTTCATCAAACCTTTTGGACAGTATCCTGTAGAGGCTATCCCTCACCTGTACAATGGCCTTTTCTGCCACATCAGCCATAATCAACGTTTCATCGTCTATTTTGTCAATAGGCTTTTCCCTTAATACCCTTATAAGCGAAGCAGCAGGGTAATTGCCTAATTGAGGATCCACCGGCCCTAAAACGGCATTTTCATCCATTACGATTTCATCGGCAGCCAGAGCCAAAAGGGTACCACCTGACATGGCATAATGAGGTACCATGACGGTGACCTTGCCTTTGTGCTTTATAATGGCGCTGGCAATCTGCTCTGCTGCCAACACCAATCCCCCAGGCGTATGCAATATGAGATCAATGGGCATATCGTCAGGGGTAAAACGGATCGCTCTTAAGATCTGCTCTGAATCCTCTATAGTGATATACCTGCTCAGAGGCAACCCCAATATGCTCAACATTTCCTGCCGATGAATCATAACGATAACCCTAGTTCCTCTTTTTCTTTCGATATCCTGTATCATTTTATAACGTTTTATTTCAATACTCCTCTGCTTGAAAGCAGGCAAAAATGTATACAGTATAAGTATCAGCCATATTATATTCCATATCCACACCTCGGAAATACCTCCGCGCACTTATTTGTATTTATTATTTCACAATTACCGCCTGTTATAATCCTAAAGCAATTTTACAACTGCATAAATGCCGCCATGCTCCCTGTCATACCTTTATCTCTCCTGTAAGAGAAAAATTCACGGCTACAACTGGTGCATACACCGCTTATAGCGATATTTTCGTCGGGCACCCCTGCCTCCAAAAAAAGATAGTAATTTGCTTTTGCAAGATCTAACATCCATTTTCCGCCACCTTTAGGGTGAACCACAGGTACAGGTGTTTTCATATCTTTAAACCTTTGGGCTACATCATCTCCTACCTCGTAGCAGCACACACCTATGCAAGGCCCGATTGCTACTAAACACTGCCAGGGTTTTGTCCCATATTCCTTTTCCATAGCTTTTAATGTCTTTTGCGCAATTTTCAGCGCTGTGCCTTTCCAACCTGAATGAGATAAAGCTATAGCTCTGTGAACCCTATCGTAAAAAAACAAAGGCACGCAATCAGCGTAAAAGGTTACCAAAGGTACCCCTCTTTCATTGGTCATAAGCCCGTCGGCGTTGACGATATCGCTTTTCCTAACCAGTCCCTTGCCTTTGTCCGCCGACGTCACTTTTACAACCCTATCTCCATGTACCTGGTCAGAAAAAACCAGATCCTCGTAGTTATACCCACCTACATCGCATATTATGCGGAAATTGCGAAATACCTCTTCCTTTGTGTCACACCTTTTAAAGCTTAAATTCAAGGATTCATAACAACCTCTGCTGACGCCACCTATTCTGGTGGTAAACAAATGTTTTATCCCTTCCTTTTCAAAAGAGGGTATGGTATAAAAGACAACGCCATTGATACAATTTCGCTTAAAACCCATGCACGGCATTTAATCACCCTTTTCTTATTAGTTCTACGAACATATACTTATTATACCAGTAAAGCCAATATGACAACAACCAGTGTAAATTGCGCTTAAAAGGTATATAATAAATTGTAAACATAGGAAAGGAGAATTTACATGGACTTTAAAAGAGCTGTAGATATAGTAAACTCTCAAGATACTTATGAGGTCCTGTACAATGGAAAAACGGTATGGATTACGGGACTACATCCCGACAATGAAACGGCGGATATTAATATACTGGAAAATAACCAGAACGTCAACGTACCCGTGAGCCAGCTAAAAGAAGGCAAAAAATTCTAAAAAACAAAAGAGCCATTACTGAAGTGCACCCCAAATATTAGACAAAAATCAACTAATATTTGGAGGTGCATTTTATTATGGCAAAATACTCTTATGAAGAAAAATTAAAAATAGTACAGTCGGCAAATGGGAACGTATATATTATGAGGAAGGACCGGAAGCTCTCTATACAGAAAACCGAGGGAGGAAAAAAACAATGAATTTAGATAAACCAAAGAAGCCTAAACTTTCTAAACAAACAGAAGAAGATCTAATCGCTGAAATTCAGCGACTTCGTATGGAGAATGCGT
>NZ_KE386494.1:649885-746292 GCF_000427425.1 Caldanaerobius polysaccharolyticus DSM 13641
TTAGAGGAATACATAGACTATTACAATAATAAGAGGATTAAGTGTAAACTAAAAGGGACTGAGCCCGGTTCAATACCGGATTCAGTCCCAAGGAGTAGCTTAATTAAACTGTCTAACATTTGGGGTTCAGTTCATTACCGGCTCTTTTGTTTTTATCCTGCCATATCGTTTTTGATCTTTTCCTTTTCACTCCATATTTCTCCCGAAACCTCTCCCCACGCCTCAGAGTAATCTTTTAATTTATCTGCCAAAATGCGGATATCCGTATCGTCGTGCTCCTGCGTATTGTGCGCCCCTGATTCGATGACAATATCCCTCAGCATCTCGGGATTATCTATCAAAGGACACGGCCTCAGCAAATTTGTGTTAAAAGGCTGTCTCTTTTGATAAGACCTAAATATAGGTGTTTTTAGAGCTTCTTTTAAACTCATATCCTTTATATTGTCGTTGGCATAATGGATAAAAGCACATGGTTCAATATCGCCCATGGCATTTATATGGAAATACCGCCTTCCACCTGCTATGCAGCCATTGCTGGCCTCGCCGTCATTCCAGAAGTCCACCACAAACAACGGCTTTGTAGCCCTTATCTGGTTTACTCTTTCGTACATGTACTTTCTCTGCTCAGGGGTTGCCATAAATTCCAGGTCAGATTCAGCGCCCACAGGTATATACGTGAAATACCAACCAAATCTCGCTCCTTTTTCTATCATAAGGTCTATGAACTCATCGCTAGCCACCTCTTCTGTATTAAGCCTCGTATATGTAGTAGAAAATCCAAATACAGCGCCTTTTTCTCTCATTATGTCCATGGCCCTCATGACTTTCTGGAAAACCCCTTTTCCACGCCTGTAATCCGTAGACTCCTCAAGGCCATCTATGCTCACTGCTACCGTGACATTGCCCAATTTCACCATCTTATCTGCAAAATCTTCATCAATCAGCGTGCCATTGGTAAACAGATGGAACACCATGTCATTGTGCTTTTCTGCTAATTTGAATATATCATCCTTTCTGACCGTTGGTTCCCCACCTGATAGCACTATGAAGTATATCCCTAGTTCTTTAGCTTCCGTGCATATTCGATCCATGAGATCAAAGCTCAATTGATGAGCTCTAGTATAATCTCCTGCCCAACACCCTTTGCACCTCAAATTACAGGCCTCTGTGGGATCCATCAAAATCGCCCACGGAACACCTACTCCCAGTTCCTTTTCAGCTTCCTGTTGCTTGGGAACCCCGTAAAGCGTAGCATTAACGAAAAAATTTATGCCCATTCGCTTGATCACATTGGGGTGGATGTCTCTAAAAATACCCATAGTAAAATGATGCCAGTTGCTATTCTTGTCTAGCACATATCGCTCCACGCTCTCAGCCAGCTTTTTATGGTTGGGATTTATCGCCAATCGCCGGCCAAAAGCCATAATGTTGGCCAAATTCTTTTCAGGATTCCTTTCCAGGTAACTTATAAGTCCACTTACAGCAGTTTCCTGCAAGTACTGTTTTAAAGGTTTCACGAAGATCCCTCCTCATTAAATTGTACATCATACAGGTTGGGCTTTAGATTTCTTGTATAAACTCTCCATAAAATTAGCTATCACCATATCAGCGCTCTTCAATATATCCAGTATGCGCTTATCATGGATGTAATAGTAAATATTTCTACCTTCTTGCCTGCTCTCAAGGATGCCCCAATCCTTTAGGCACCTTAGGTGCCCGGAGATATTTGACTGAGTACCACCGATTTCTGCCACCAGCTCAGACACGGTCTTTTCACGCTTTTTCAGAGCCTCAATTATTGAAAGCCTCGTGGAATCAGAAAAACCTTTAAATAACCTGACTTTTAATTCCTTAATATCTGGCATATCCTTTCCTCCATTTATCCTCCTAAACCCTTGTCCAAAAAAACAAATCAAGGGGAGGTGTGCAGTTCTGCATCAAGCCTTTGTGGAACTGGTATTTGAAGATGAGTCCTTGGCTATTAAATCCCAAATAAAATTAAATATTACCGAGCCAATAAGTCCAGCAATGACGTTATATGATGCCAACATCCACCCCCAGTTCCCCAACACCAGGTCTCCTACCCATGCGCCTAAAAGGGCAGCAATGAGTATCGACCAATAGCCACCGTATTTAAACGTCTTCCCTTTAAAGAAAATAGGATTAAATACCAAACTTACTATCACACCCACGACTATCAAGACAATCCAATACATTTGACTATCCCCCTTTGAAAATTATTTGTAACTGCTTCCACCTCTCCTTGCATTTATATTATATTGATAAGTATATGAATATATAACTATATAACGATGTATTTTGATATAAAATCAATTTTATGGTAACATAAAAAAAAGAGAATGTCAACATCCTTCATACGATCTTTTCGTAATCCTTAGCCTGTTGCGCAGCACTTAAAACATCGTCAATACTTCCCTTTATCGATGCTTCCATAACAGCCGCCACCGCACCTTCCAAAAACGGGCAATCAGCTATTTTCACCTTTTCTCTCTTTTTTTCATCTTCTATCATATCTATAGCCATTTGAGCGCTTACAATGGCACTTCCTATATCTGTTATAACTACAACACCATCATCGTTATAGACTTCTTGTATAGCACCGTATATTTTTTTTGCATCAGTGCCCAGGGAGTCATCCTCCAATCCTCCCACAGCAACAACTTTCACCGGATTCTTCACCATATCATTCAGCAAATCCAGTAAACCCTCAGCTATTTTTTTACTATGTGACACGAGAACTACATTTACCATGGCTATCCCTCTCTTAAATATGTTGTAATATATTATACCATATTTTTCTCAAGACTAACAAACATCATCCGTAGCAATCACATCCACACCTGTGCCCAATATGTCGCTCAAAACCACATCTCCTAATTTCAAAGGTGGCTTTACTTTCACTTGGGCCAACTGATCCATTGCTTTAAGTATCAATTCCTTTGGAATAGGCCTTTGAGTCCTAACTGGAAGGGGCCTTGTTCTACCCTCCACCAACACTACCGTGGTAAGCATCCTGACCGGATGTACGGCCTCCTGCCTGGCATAGTCAAACCCTCTCTTGCATTTATAGCCTTTTACTTCAAGGTCATCTCCCTCTCCAGTCACCTTAAGCCTGCAGCCCTGAGGGCATCCAATACATATAAAATTTTTACTGCTCATTATTCTCCACCTCCACAACAAGGGAGCCTTTAAGATCTCTTATATCCGACCTCTTTACTTTTAATATCTGCATTTCCCCCGGCGTCAGATAGCTCCTCTTAAAACGCCTTATGACTTTATCCCCGCTTTTTAGCACGATATACCTGTTTTCAAAAATACCTGTAACCCTCATGCTCAGCGTTATATCCCCTTCCCCATCAGCGGATATTTTCTGGGGAACTACATATCTTATCCCACTGCCTACTCGCACATCAACGTAATCATGGGACCTCGCAAGCTTACCCATGGCATAGAGCGCCGCGCTTTTGCCTGCCACCCTGCTCTCTTTTGTCACATTGTCCACCAAATCGTGAACCTGAAGGACATTTCCGCAGGCAAATATGCCATCAACGGATGTATGCATATACTCATCCACCACGGCACCCCCAGTTATCCTATCCAGTCTTACATTGGCTTTTTTTGAAAGCTCATTCTCCGGAATTAAACCTACTGACAAAAGCAAAGTATCACAACTTATAAATCTCTCAGTGCCTACAATAGGTCTTCTGCTTTCGTCGACGCGGGCTATCGTCACACCTTCTACCCTTTTTTTGCCGTGTACTTCAGTGACAGTATGATTTAAAAGCAGGGGTATGTCAAAGTCATTAAGGCATTGCACGATATTCCTTGTAAGCCCTGTGGAATAAGGCATGATTTCAAGGACGCACTTTACCAGCGCCCCTTCCAGCGTCAATCTCCTGGCCATAATGAGCCCGATATCCCCTGATCCCAATATTACCACTTCTCTGCCAGGCATGTATCCTTCTATGTTTATAAATCTCTGGGCAGTTCCTGCCGTGTAAACGCCAGCAGGCCGGGAACCCGGAATGCCTATCGCTCCTCTGGTCCTTTCCCTGCAACCCATAGCCAGGACCACAGATTTAGCCTTTATACCCAATACACCTTCTGCGCTGTTTACCGCATATACATTTTTCTCTGGAGTTATATCCAACACCATCGTATTTAATTTAACGTCAATAGATCTAGCTCTTACTTGTTCAATAAACCTATGGGCGTACTCAGGCCCTGTAAGCTCTTCTCCGAATTCGTGCAGGCCAAATCCATTGTGAATACATTGCCTGAGAATTCCTCCCAGTTCGCTATCCCTTTCCAGTATCAAAACCCTGGCACCTTCATCATGGGCTTGCACAGCTGCACCAAGGCCGGCCGGCCCTCCGCCAACTATCACCACGTCGTATTCAAGCATTCAATTCACTCCTTTGGACTTTCCTTTGCTTTTTTATCCTGCCCACAAGCATAAAAGACCCATCGCCGCTTTTTGTCACCTCATCCATAGGTATGTTAAGTTCCCGCGATAAAATCTCTATAACCCTTGGGGTGCAAAATCCCCCTTGGCATCTTCCCATACCGGCCCTAGTCCTCCTCTTTACAGCATCTATGCTTCTCGCCCCTCTTTTTATAGAATCTACAATTTCCCCTTCCGTCACGGTTTCGCACCTACATATAACTCTCCCATACCTGGGATCCTTTTTTACCAACTCCGCCCGGTCCTCAAGGCTCAACTCCCTAAATCGAACTACAGATCGCCTTTCAACGAAATCCCTTTTAGGCACCAGCCTAAGCCCTGCTTGACCCAAGATCTTTCGAACCTCAACGGCAATAGCAGGAGCAGCAGTAAGACCAGGCGACTCTATCCCTGCAGCATTTACAAAACCACGGACCTTTAAAGACTCTCTTATTATGAAATCTCCAATTAATGGTACCGCCCTTATTCCCGCAAAATTTGTGATTCTTTCCCTCAAATCAAAAACCGGAATACTCTTTCTGGCACCTGACACCACCGCATCCAGTCCTGCCTGCGTGGTTATATCATTTTCTTTATCCGGAATATCTACAGCATTAGGGCCTATTAGCAGGTTTCCATCTACCGTAGGGCTTACCAATATGCCCTTGCCATACCTGGACGGGGTCTGAAAAACCACGTGGTTCACGATATGTCCTTGAGATTTGTCTAATAAAACGTATTCTCCCCTCCTAGGTATAATATTTAACTCCTCTGCACCGGCCAGTCTGCTTATCTCATCAGCATACATACCCGCCGCATTTATTACATAACGGGCTTTAAAGGCACCTGAAGTTGTCTCTACGATAAAGCAATCTTCTTTTGTTATAGATAAGACCTTGCTTTCAAATGAGAATTCTACGCCGTTATCCCTGGCATTTTCGTAAAATGCTATAGTAGCTTCATAAGGGCATATTATTCCCGCTGAAGGAGCATAAAGAGCCGCAACAGCATCTTCACTTACGTTAGGCTCCATTTCTTTTAATTCGTCCCGTTCCACGATCCTCATTCCTATAACACCATTGCGCTCTCCTCGCGCATACAGCTCCTTCAACACTTCCCGATCATGGTAGTCAAAGGCCAATACCAGTGATCCTATTCTCTTAAAAGGTATGTCGAGTTTCTCCGACAAATCACCATACATGGCGTTACCCATTACATTTAGTCTGGCTTTTAAAGAACCCGGCAGCGGATCATAACCTGCGTGCACTATACCGCTATTGGCTTTACTGGCACCACCTGCAGCCACGTCTTCTTCTTTTTCTATCAGCACCACCGATACATCGTACTTTGATAATTCCCGGGCAATAGCACACCCTGTTATACCGCCGCCGATTATAGCAACGTCGTACATAAAAACACCTCTATTCATAGCTAGATTGCCCATTTTCTGGACCTTTCTACAGCTCTTTTCCACCCATTTATCGCCTTAGCCTTATCGAAATTTACATCGGGCTTAAATACCTTATCCACCTGGTCCAACCCTTTTAACGCGCCAAAATCCCAGATGCCAGCTGTTATCCCCGCTACATATGCGGCTCCCCGCGCTGTGGTTTCCTTATCTTTTGACCTCACCACATCAACTCCCAGTATATCCGATTGGAATTGCATAAGAAAATTGTTAGCGCTGGCACCTCCGTCGACCTTAAGAGATTTTATAGCAAAACCAGTATTTTGCTTTACCTCTTCAAATACATCGTACACCTGGTAAGCCATGGATTCAAGAGCTGCCCTGGCGATGTGCGCTTTTGTAGTACCCCTCGTTATCCCAACGATCAATCCTCTGGCGTGCATATCCCAATAGGGAGCACCCAACCCGGCAAAAGCCGGCACTATATAAAGCCCTCCATTATCATGAATTTGCAAGGCCAGCTCCTCTGACTCCTCTGCACTTCGCAAAATACCCATCTGATCCCTCAACCACTGTATTAAAGCACCGCTTACAAACACACTGCCTTCTATAGCATAGGTGACTTTTCCATCTATGCTCCAAGCAATAGTATTTAAAAGCCCTGAAGGGGCCCTCACATAATCTTTCGTGTTAATCAACATAAAACTACCTGTCCCATAGGTGTTTTTAGCTTCCCCTTTTTCAAAACAACAATGCCCAAACAGCGATGCCTGCTGATCCCCTACGATACCGCCTATCAGCACAAACCCACCTAAAACGTCGGTATAGCCCACTCTGGCTGCCGAATCCGTCACCTCAGGAAGCATACAAGGAGGTATTTTAAAGTAATCAAGCAAACCTTTGTCCCATTTCAAATCCCTTATGTTATACAGCATGGTGCGGGACGCATTGGTATGATCAGTTATATGTACCTTGCCTCCTGTGAGCTTCCAAACCAGATAGGAATCAACAGTACCTGCTAACAACTGTCCTTTTGCAGCCCTATCTGTTACCCCCGGAACATTGTCAAGAATCCACTTTATCTTGGTAGCAGAAAAGTAAGCATCGACTTGAAGACCCGTCTTTTCAAAAATTTCCACTGACATGCCATCAGATTTAACCTTTTCACATATATCCGTTGTCCTGCGACACTGCCACACTATAGCATCGTACACCGGAATGCCTGTGCTTTTGTCCCACACCACAACGGTCTCCCTTTGATTGGCAATTCCGATAGCAGCCACATCAGAAGCGGTGAGCGCCGCCTTATCCGCAAGCTCTCTTAAAGCGTTTACCGCCTGTGCGTATATTTCTTCTGCATCTTGCTGTACCCATCCAGGTCTTGGGGTTTTTATCCTTATCGGCCTGGACGCTGATTCCAAGGCTTTCCCATTTCTATCGTACAGGATAGCGCGCACACTGGTAGTTCCTGCATCAAGAGCTATTACGTACATAAAATCTCCCCCTTAAACGATTGTATGATATTTTATCACGCCAAGTCAAGCCTTTTTGCCTCTACATTGTAATCAAAAAGAGGGTAGAGCTTTTTGCTCTACCCTACTTACCTAAGAGGCTAGATTATCTAAACATTTGACAGTTTCTCTATCCCTATTTTAATCCGCCTTAAAGTCTCCTCTTTACCTAAAAGGCTGCTAAGCTCTATGGCGCCTCCCGGAGTAAACTGTTTCCCTGAAACCGCCGTCCTCACAGGCCATAGCACCTGTCCATTTTTAACACCCAGCTCCGCGATTAACTTAAACAAAGCCTCGTGAATGTGTTCATCATCCCATTTATCTACGCCTTGCAAAGCCTCGTATGCTTTCTTCAGGTACTCCAGTGAATTATTAAGGTCTGTGCGCATCTTCTTATTCGCGTACATATTCACATCATAATCAGGCAATTCTTCTATAAAGTCTATATTGTCAGGTATTTCCCCAAGAACCTCTGTCCTAGTTTGAAGTAATCTGCTCAATTTCATATAGTCAATATCCTGTCTCTTAATTGCTTTTTTATAATACGGCATCGCAAGCTCGTTAAACTCCTCTAGGCTCATACTCCTTATATACTCTCCGTTCATCCATCTCAATTTGTTTATGTCAAAAACAGCAGGCGATTTACTCAACCCTTCTATGGAAAATCTCTGCTTAAGCTCCTCAAGGGTGAAAATCTCTTCATCGGTTCCCGGGCTCCAGCCCAAAAGCGCAATATAGTTTATAATCGCCTCTTTAAGATACCCTTTATTATAGAAATCCTCGAAAGAAGCATCCCCTTCCCTTTTGCTTAATTTACCGCCATGGGGTTTCATTATCAGCGGCAGATGTATATAAGTGGGTATTTCCCACCCAAAAGCCTTATAAAGGAGATTGTACTTAGGCGTAGAGGAAAGGTACTCACTGCCTCTTACCACATGGGTTATCTTCATCAGGTGATCATCTACCACATTGGCAAAATTATAAGTGGGCATCCCGTCTGACTTTATCAATATGTTATCGTCCAGAGAGTCATTGGATACCGTTATAGTTCCAAAGACTTCATCGTGAAAACTAGTGGTCCCGGTAGCGGGAATCTTCTGCCTTATCACATACTGCTCTCCTCTTTTTATCCTCTCTTCAGCCTCTTCCCTGCTGATATTTCTGCAATGTCCATCGTATTTAAAAGGAATTCCCTTTCGCTCGCATTCTTGTCGCAGCGCGTCTAACCGCTCTTTTGAGCAAAAGCAATAATAAGCCCCACCTATATCAATTAATTTTTTTGCATATTGGCTGTATATCTCTCTTCTCTGGCTTTGCACATAAGGCCCGTAAGGACCTCCTATATCTGGCCCCTCGTCGTGTTGCAGTCCAACCAGTTTCAATGTATTGTAAATAACGTCAATAGCCCCTTCTACATATCGCTCCTGATCGGTGTCCTCAATGCGGAGTATAAACTTGCCATTGTTCTTTTTGGCAATCAGATAGGCGTAAAGCGCCGTTCTAAGGTTGCCAATGTGCATATACCCCGTTGGACTTGGTGCAAATCTCGTTCTAACCTCCGTCATTTATAATCCTCCCTAACATTTTTACCTTAAATAGATTATACATTATACAAACAATCAAATGCAACTTTTTCAGCCAGTATTCAAAGGTTTAATCAGGTTTAATTTTGCGAAAGGGTATTGCATTCTACCAAAAACCATGCTATAATATCATCTGTCGGCGGATGAGACGCCATGAGATAGTGCGGGATTGTGTAACGGTAGCACGCATGACTCTGGATCATGCTGTCTAGGTTCGAATCCTAGTCCCGCAGCTTTACGGCCCTATCGTCTAGCGGCCTAGGACGCCGCCCTCTCACGGCGGAAACTGGGGTTCGATTCCCCATAGGGCTAAGATATAAAAGACCTCCTGAGTTAGGAGGTCTTTTTATTAGCTTTTTTATCTTATTGTAATTGATCTAGGCTTTTGAAAACATATCCCTGTTGTTTTATGCTCTTTATAATCTTATCTAAGGCTTCAGTGTCGTCCTTGGAAACAGCATGGAGCAGTATAATAGCGCCAGGGTGCATGTATTTCATTACAGTATTGTAGCTCTCTTCAGGACCACCTGGCAACGGTTGCCAATCAGCAAGGGCCAGGCTCCAAAAGACCGTTTTATAGCCCAGTTCACTGGTATAAGCCAGTGTGCGCTCATTGAACTCTCCTTTAGGCGGCCTCATATATATCATTTTGTAATGGGTCAGATTGTATACAGCTTCCTGAACTCCGTCCAGCTCCTGCTTTATTTTCTCATTGCTTATAGTAGGCATACTGGGATGGTTGACCGTGTGATTACCCACAATATGCCCTTCCTTTACCATGCGAATTACCAGTTCGGGGTTAGTCTTTACAAAGTGCCCTGTGACAAAGAAAGCCGCTTTTACGCCGTTGTCCTTAAGTATATCCAAAATGCG
The DNA here is from genome assembly GCF_000427425.1 of Caldanaerobius polysaccharolyticus DSM 13641. NCBI lineage: Bacteria > Bacillati > Bacillota > Clostridia > Thermoanaerobacterales > Thermoanaerobacteraceae > Caldanaerobius > Caldanaerobius polysaccharolyticus. The sequence goes on from NZ_KE386494.1 coordinate 659,726, forward strand.
ACCTGTATTGCCTGCTTCATAGCCTTCATCAAAAGTAAGGTATACCTCCTTTTTAGCGGTATTACCTATATAATAGCCGTTGTACTTTTTGAGCATTTCAACCCAGCTACTAGGGACTTCAGGAGGTTTCTGATCCGTGTTCTGCTTTAAGCCCCAGCCAATTATTTTATTGTCGTATCCCGGCTGAGCTGCTGCCTCGCCGATTTTAACGGGTTTAGTCTCCTCATTAGTCTTTTCATTTGTTTGTTCAGCCGTTTTTTCAGGCACTTTACTTTCATTGGATATACGGTGACTCTCACTTCTCTGAATACTATCATTTGCTGATTCTTGCTGAGTTTTTTCTTTCTGGGGATAAACTTTTGTCACCTTGGGCTTTGTACTAAAACTACACCCTGCAGCGATGAAAATTATTACAGCTATAGCCAGCGACAAAATCTTTTTCAACGCATCACCCCCTCAGTATAAGGTCACAATACTATTGTAACCATTATACTGAAATATAAAGGCCCTTGTTTCACATGGAACATTTTTACAATAACGGCATATCTTTGTAAAGCGGGTACGCATTGCATAGAGATTTTACCATAGACTTAGCTTTTTCCGCATCAAATTCAGGCCTGAGTACTATATCTATGATATCAGCTATAATCCTCATATCATCTTCTTTCATGCCTCTAGTAGTAACTGCCGGCGTTCCCAATCTAAGTCCACTGGTTATATTCGGTTTTTGTGGATCAAAAGGTATAGCATTTTTATTGACGGTTATACCTACTTCATCTAATCTTTTTTCAGCCTCTTTACCAGTTATGCCCCTGTTTCTCAAATCCACCAACATCAAGTGATTGTCAGTTCCCCCTGAGACCAGGTTAAACCCCCTTTCCATAAGGGCTTGAGATAATGCCTTAGCATTTTTGACAATCTGACGTTGATACGCCTTGAATTCATCGGATAAAGCCTCTTTAAAGCATACAGCTTTTGCAGCGATGACATGCATCAACGGTCCCCCTTGCAGGCCAGGAAAAACCGCCTTATTTATAGCCTTAGCAAATTCCTCTTTTGCTAGAATCGCTCCTCCTCTAGGCCCCCTGAGAGTCTTGTGGGTTGTGGTAGTTACAAATTGAGCGTATTCTACCGGATTTGGATGTAGACCTGCGGCAACCAGACCCGCTATATGCGCCATATCTACCATCAAATACGCACCGCATTCATCAGCTATCTCCCTAAACCTCTTAAAATCAATTATTCTGGGATAGGCGCTGGCACCAGCTACGATAAGCCTGGGCCTATATTTAAGAGCTATCTCCCTTACCTCATCGTAATTTATATAACCGTTCTCGTCTACGCCATAAGCAACAAAGTTGTAATATTGCCCAGATATGTTCACAGGACTTCCATGGGTAAGATGTCCTCCATGGGCCAGGCTCATGCCCATGACCGTATCGCCTGGCTTTAACACCGCAAAATACACCGCCTCATTAGCCTGAGCACCCGAATGAGGCTGTACATTGGCATATTCAGCTCCATATAGCTCTTTAAGTCTTTTTATCGCCAGCTCTTCCACGATGTCCACGTATTCACATCCACCATAATACCTTTTGCCTGGATAGCCTTCTGCATACTTATTGGTCAGCGGAGTTCCCATCGCCTCCATGACAGCACGGCTTACGAAATTTTCTGACGCTATTAATTCGATTTTATTTCTCTGCCTGTCCAGCTCTTTTAAAATCGCATCAGCTATTTCAGGATCGGTATCCCTGATTACGGCTATCTCCATAACCTGTCCCCTTTCTCGTTATAACTGGATTGCATCTATTATACCATATATAAAAAGGATATCGCAATTGTAAGTGCCACACATATGCCCCTTCTTATGAAAACGGTATTGTTAATTTTTTGTGAACAATTGTAGAAGAATGTTGATAAACTGCATAAAATGTTGTATATTATAAATCGGTCAATACATTGACTCCCCCTTTAATATAAACAAATCTAATCTATAATAGGGCTCTGTACTCTACAGAGCCCCGATTTTTTGCCTTTTAACCTATCACTTTTTTTATGACTTCTAGCCAGTTTTGGTACATGATTTTACTCACATCCTCATCAGTATAACCTCTTTTTTTGAGCAAAAACGGAATTTCACCCACATCTTCCATGGTCATTCCATAAGGAAAGTCACAGCCATCGTAATCAGACCCCAATGCCACGTGATCTATACCCATAAGATTTACAGCGTAGTCTATGTGGTTCACTACGTCTTCAAGTGAAGCCTTGCCATCGCTTAAAAACACATCAGCGTAGGTTATGCCCATGACGCCACCGCGCTGAGCCAAAGCCTTCATCTGATCATCGTCTAAATTTCGCCTATGGGAACATAAAGCCTTACAGTTAGAATGAGAAGCGATCACAGGAGCCGAAGATACATTGAGAACATCCCAAAAGCCCTTTACGCTGAGATGGGACACATCCACCAACATGCCAAGCCTATTCATCTCCTTTACAACCTCTTGGCCAAAACGGGTTAACCCACCTCCGGCTTCTTCCCCTATACCATCGGCTATCTCGTTTCTCCCATTCCACGTAAGCGTCATGGATCTGACTCCGAGCCTGTAATAAGCCCTGAGAAGCGAAAGACTGCCTTCAAGGGCTTCTCCACCCTCTATAGACAGCATGCACGCAACCTTATTATCTTTTAAAGCTCTTTCAAAGTCTCTATATGAAACAGCAAAGATCAGCCTTTGGTCAAGTTCCACAGCGCGGTAAAGAATATCTATCATCTCCAGCGCCTTAACCGAAAAGTCCTTTCTATAAGACGGATTCATGAATACAGCAAAAACCTGACCTTTTATCCCCCAGCGCACCATATCATCGCTCTTTATCGACTTCTCACCATCTAAAACCTTGGTCAAGGTATCGCAGTGAAAATCTATAATCATCTAACTCCCCCTTTTATTTCACCAACTCAAAAAACCTCTTTCTCATATTCTCATCGGTGTTAAAAATTCCCCTGGTAGCTACTGTCACAGTCGTAGAACCCGGCCTTTTCACACCCCTCATGCTCATGCAAAGGTGCTCCGCTTCCAGCATGACAATAACGCCTTTGGGCTTTAACCGCTGTTCCAGGGAATCAGCTATCATCTTGGTCATGCGCTCTTGCAGCTGCAATCTCTTGCTGACCACATCGACCAGACGTGCTATCTTGCTCAGGCCTATTATTTTTCCATCGGGAAGATAGCCTACGTGAGCTCTGCCAAAAAAAGGCACCATATGGTGTTCACACATAGAATAAAACCTTATATCTTTTACAATGACCAATTCGTTGTGCTCCTCGCGAAAAACAGCTGTCAGTACCTCTTTAGGATCCGCACCTATGCCTGAGAAAATCTCCTTATACATCCTGTATACCCTATCAGGGGTATCCTTTAAACCTTCTCTATCAGGATCCTCGCCTATCTCTTCTAATATTACCCTTATCGCCTCTTTTATCTTTTCCTCATTCAATCCCAACACCTCTAGACAATCAATTTTGCTATGAACACGATAAATTCGGCAGCAGGCACAAATATGATCTGCCCTAAAATCGTGCCAAGAAGTTTGCCGCCCACCAAGTAGATCACCATGGCATTAACATCTCTTAAGGTCCTCTTGCCGTGTAGGGCCTGATCTGTAACCATAGCTGCTACAGGATCAACCATTACAGCCAGTAATATAGTGGCCATGCCGTTAATAATACCCGAAAGCGAACTGGCCGTCAACCTGAACTGAGGCAACAATGCTCCAGCATATATGGCTGATAACATACCTACCGTGTATATAGCAGTTATAGGTATATTGAGTATCAAAAAGCCCTTGGGAATGTTAGCGTTTTTGGTATTTTGTATCATATCTATCCTCGGCCTGACGATATTTTGCGCGAGGTCTTTTATGCGCCTTATAGACATAGAATTAAGTATAAGCCTGGGCACAGAGCCTGAAGCATCCAGCCTGTCTATCGCTTTAGAGAATATCCTCACAAAGGATGGTATAAATGCAATACCTAAAATCGTGGCAACCGTTGCAGTAGCTATTACAAGCCTGAACACTATGGCCAGCGAAGACACTTTATTCTCTTTTATGGCTATATCCACTATACTGCTTAGAAAAGGCGTCTGAACCATATTAGAAAGCCTCGAAATTAACGCCAGTATATTAAAAAGTGATAAAGCGATAGCTATCTTACCTGTTCTCACTCCCGAAGGCCTTATAGAATACGACAATGTATCGATAAATTGGATTATAAATGTGGCACTACATACCAGCACTAATCTGTTTATGTCTACATTAAGCATTTAACCACCCATTCACTTTTTAAACTTCATATAAACCCCTTCAATTATATTTTATAATCAGGTCATTTGCAATAAATTTATGCTCTACAGGATATAAAAGCTCTGTCAAGGCTATCAGGATCAGCGATTTTGAACCGATTATCCATAATAGTCACATTCCTAAAACCTATTTGTACCAGTGAATCCACCACTTTTTCCAAGGGAAAACTGACTTCCATAATGCTCTCTTCGTATCCCTCAAAAAGTCCGTCGTCCTTTTTAACAAAAGCAGTAAAAGTCACACAAGCCATATCGCCAAAGGATATGCTCTTGGATATGGTGTAGTCACCTCTTGGATGTTTCCTGACTTTTATATTGTTCCAGTTTTCTTTCAGGTCTTTTAACGTGTTCATGTCAAAAATAAAAAGGCCGCAATCTCTTAAATGCCTTTTGACACACCTAAACATGGCGGTCCACTCTTCAAAAGTTCTGAGGTGATTTATAGCATCAAAGGTGCATGTAACAAGATCGTACTTTTTATTCAGGTCAAAATCGCACATGTTGCATCGATAGTACTTTACGCTGACGCCCGCTCTTTCAGAATTTTTTTTTGCTTCTTTTAGCATCTCATCGGATATATCCAATCCTTCTGCAATTATGCCGTCTTTTGACGCGTTAATCGTTAAAACACCGGTACCACAGGCCACATCCAGCATGTTATAAGGTTTAAAATTAATAGTATCCATATACTCTTTAATATGCGGCCACAAGTTTCTCGCGTAATCCCCCCAGCCCAGCCTATCATAAAACCTAGCAAACTGTTCGTACATCATATCACCTCGTGCATTTTATAAACTCATTCTACAATATAAATAATTTTGTTGCAACATCATGTTATGCTATAATGATTATCAGTGGTTGGATACTTTGAACATCATTATCATGGGGTGAGATTATTGAAATTATTACACATAGAAGACAAAAATATCCTGGATTTTTTCTTCAAAAAATACCCTCCGCAGATCTCCGAATACACCTTTACAAACCTTTATATGTGGAATCACCGCTACAACCTTCACTACGAAGTAATTCAAGATTGCCTTTGCCTTGTATCTCAAAAAGACGCCATCACCATACTGCCCCCAGTAGGCGATGAATCCAACACCATAAAAGCCCTTGAAAAATTATGGGAACGATACGCCAAAGAAGGATTAAGCGTATTCTTTGAGCGTTTTCCAGAACATATGGCAAAAAAAATAAAAGAACTTTTTAATGTGAACATGGTCCTAGACGAGGACAACAGCGACTACGTGTACAACACCAGTGACCTCATAAACTTATCCGGGCGAAAATACCATTCGAAGAAAAACCACGTAAACCGCTTTAAAAAGCTGTACAATTACACTGTGGAAAACCTAAGCAAAAATCATGTCGCAGAATGTTTGAGCTTTACAGAAAAGTGGCTTGAGGACAAAGACCTCCAGCAAAACCCTGGCCTATTGGAGGAATTTCACTCTATAAAGACCTTTTTTGAAAATTACGAAATATTCGATGTAAAAGGTATTGTAGTAAAAATACAAGGAGAAATACAAGGTTATACCTTTGGCGAATTGCTCAACCCTGATACAGCCGTAGTGCATATAGAAAAGGCCAACCCGGATATACCTGATCTATATGCCTTTATAAACCAATGCTTCGCAGAGACCGCATGGGCTTCCATACCTTATATCAATAGAGAGCAGGATATGGGTATACCCGGGTTGAGGAGAGCTAAACAATCCTATCATCCCGTAAAGATGGTCTACAAGTACAGGGGACAAATGTAACTTCTGCTTTTTTCTCTGACAACAACATCACGGCCGAACATATGGTAAAGAACAGTTTCAGCAGCTTTTAAATGCCTGTACACCGTATCCGCAGAATTGCAAGAATCTATATGTACACCGCTACGCAGGTATATAGTTTGGCCCTTAAGTCTAGCCATATCCACCTGGCAGTAATTTATATATCCTGTCTTTTCACCTATGCCACGTTCCCCGCGCATTTTAAGGGGAACCATTATTATGTCTCTGCTAAAAGGTATGGGTAGGTATAGCTTTTTTCCCGTTATATTGCTACACTCGACTCTCAGAGCACTCAAATCCCTGGCAAAATACCACGCCATGTATTTGAGAACATAAACAACCCTGCAAGGTACCGTATACCCTGTTCCGTTATTGTCTATAATCTTGACGCAAGCCCTTCCTTTACAGGGTTCTGGCACCACCGCGCATATTTCATCGGCTTTTACAGGAAAGTTTAACACTCCTTACCACCTCAGGTATATTATATATCGAACTTGTGTTCGAGTCAATAAAAACACTATTTTTTAAATAAATTTTATGTTGACATATTAAATAATTTTTAATATACTTGTACCATAAATCTATATAAAATCTATCTAAATAGTGAGAACTCTTATCGAGAGTGGTGGAGGGACTGGCCCTATGAAGCCCGGCAACCGGCTTTAAGCACGGTGCCAAATCCTGCAGGGATCTCCCTGAAAGATGAGAGAGTAAAGCCTCTCTCGAAGAGGTTTTTTTGATGCGGAAAGACGGGTGAACGAAATGATAAAAATCCAGAACTTATCTAAAGTATACGACACCGGTGGTCAAAAAGTTGTAGCATTAGACGACATAAGCCTCACTATCAAAGACGGAAGCATATTCGGTATAATAGGTCTAAGCGGCGCCGGCAAATCGTCATTGGTAAGATGTATAAATCGGCTTGAAGAACCTACAAAAGGCCGTATATATATCGACGATATAGACATCACAGCGCTGGATAAAAAACAACTGAGGGAGATGCGCAAAAAAATAGGGATGATTTTTCAGCACTTTAACCTGTTGTCCAACGCTACCGTCTACGAAAACGTGGCCTTCCCCCTTAGGATAGCCAATTACCCTAAGGACAAGATAAAGGACAGGGTACATGAGCTGTTGCGCCTGGTGGACTTAGAAGAAAAAGCTTATAGTTATCCTTCCCAATTAAGTGGCGGACAAAAGCAAAGAGTAGGTATAGCCAGGGCATTGGCCAATCACCCCCGCTTACTTCTAAGCGACGAAGCCACGTCCGCATTGGATCCCATGACGACCAGGTCTATACTCAAGCTGCTGAAGGAGATCAACAAAAAGTTCGGCATAACAATCATAGTCATCACCCACGAAATGGACGTCATAAAGGAAATCTGCGATGAAGTAGCCGTCATCGAGAACGGAAAGATAATAGAGCAAGCAGATGTAGTAGATCTGTTTACCAATCCTTCAACGCAGACCACCAGGGCATTTATTGAAGATATAACCGCTAATCTGCCCGAAGACATAAAGATTTTAGAAAAACCCGGAGAAAAATTTATAAAAATCAGTTTTACGGGTACTGCTACATCAGAAGCGGTAATATCTAACATGATCAGAAAATACGGCGTGGACGTCAACATAATCAGAGGAACTATTGACAACGTCAAGGACATATCCATAGGTAAGCTTCTTGTAAAGGTATCAGGCGATGCTGAGGGGGTCTCCTCTTCCCTCCAATACTTAAAAGAAAAGGGCCTAAAGGTAGAGGTGTTAACCGATGAACAGCATAATAAATGAGTTCGTAAATCTGTACCAAATCATAGCTCCCTCTTTGATCCAAACCGTATACATGGTGTTTTTCTCAACTCTTTTTGCCGTTCTCTTTGGAGCACCACTGGGGATTATCCTGGTAATAACTCGAAAAGGCAACATATGGGAGAAACCTCGCCTCAACAGTGTGCTGGGAGTTATCATCAATACGGCCAGGTCCGTGCCTTTTATTATACTGATGATAGCTATATTTCCTATATCCCGCTTTATTGTGGGCACTACCATAGGTACCACCGCGGCTATCGTGCCCCTGGCTTTATCTGCAACTCCTTTTGTAGCCAGGGTGATAGAGAGTTCTCTACTAGAAGTAAACTGGGGCGTAATAGAAGCATCTCTCTCCATGGGCGCGTCCATCCCCCAGATCATATTCAAAGTACTGCTACCTGAAGCCAGGTCGTCGCTGGTATTAGGCATAACGTTGACCGTAATAAACATCATAGGTTACTCCGCCATGGCAGGAGCCATCGGTGGAGGAGGGCTAGGAGACCTGGCCATAAGGTACGGGTATATGAGATTCCAAACAGATGTATTGGTCGCTACCATAGTGATACTTATAATAATGGTCCAGGTGATTCAATCCACAGGAAATTATATTGCAGCTATACTCAATAAGAAATAAAGGAGGAATTGATGTGAAAAAAATCCTATCGGTTATATTGTCACTAGCAATCGTCATCGTCCTGGCATCAGGATGTGCAAAAAGCGCTAATAATAATAAAACCTCAGCCAAAACCCAAGATGCTAATGCAAAAGCTAAAAAAGAAACAGTGATAAAGGTAGGAGCTTCTCCTGTGCCCCACGCTCAAATACTCAATTTTGTGAAGCCAATACTGGAAAAACAGAGAGTAAAACTGGAAGTAGTGGAAATGACCGATTACGTTACACCTAACGAGGCGGTATATGACAGGCAGTTGGACGCAAACTTCTTCCAGCACCAGCCTTACCTTGACGAGTTTAACAAAGAAAAGGGAACAAATCTGGTCTCTGTAACTAAAGTACACATAGAACCCATGGGTTTGTACTCTAAAAAAATCAAAAAAATCGATGAACTAAAAGATGGAGCCACTATAGCCATTCCCAACGATCCCACCAATTCAGGTAGAGCATTGCTTTTGTTGCAAAAGTACAATGTCATTAAGTTGAGAAAAGACGCTCCCCTTACGGCTACTCAGAAAGACATAGTAGACAATCCCAAACACATAAAATTCCAGGAACTGGATGCAGCTCAACTTCCGCGTGTGCTACAGGATGTAGACGGTGCAGTGATAAACGGCAATTACGCTTTAGATGCCCATTTAAATCCTTTAAAAGACGCTATAATACTGGAAGATAAAGACTCACCTTACGCTAACATACTGGCAACAAGACCTGACAACAAAGACAATCCCGGCATACAAGCACTGGCTAAAGCATTAAACTCTCCTGAAGTAAAGAAATTTATCCAAGACAAGTACAAAGGCGCTATCGTGCCTGCGTTTTAAATAAAATCCCAGATGGCAGTATATTACCTCCATTGTACGACATAATAAAAAGGGAAGGGAATAAAATAAATTTTAAGGAGGTAATACAATGCCACAGCAACACATACATTGCAGCGTAAGCAATTGTCACTACTGGGGTACAGGCAATGTGTGCCAAGCCAGCGAAATACTGGTCACGTCTGATAAAGTTGGCGACGAAAAAAGCGAGGCTTTCGACGCACCACGAAATGCCGCGACCATGTCTACAACACCTGTCAGGACGTGCATGGAGACATGCTGCAAAACCTTCACTGATAAAAACGCTGGTAATTTTAAAGCCGATGGCGTGTATAGACAATAATGTAAAAGAGTTCCTTAAAGGAACTCTTTTTTATGTAAAAAAACGCAATAGCACTTTACAATACGGTAACGTTGATGTATAATTATGGTATACAATACTATTTATGGTACAGTTTTAGCTAACGCAAGGGGGAAGCAACTATGGAAAACACAGAAATTATGATATCTATAGGAGAAATGGCTCAACGATTTAACACCACCATCCAGACAATTCGATGGTATGAAAAAGAACTAGACCTGAAACTACCCCGTAACGAACTAGGCCAAAGGATTTTCGGCAAAGCAGAAATAGAGCTTTTTGAAAAAATATTCTTTTTAAAAGAGCAAGGGCTCAACCTGAAAGCTATAAAAAAGATCCTGGAAAACGACAGCGTTATAGAGCAATCACCACAAACCGACGTAGCTGTAAAAGATAACTCGAGAGAAATAGCTCTGTACAACAACTTTATCGATTACATGGAAACATTTCGATCCCAGCTACTCGACGAAATACGCCATGAAAGCTACCAAAGCAGAATATCCATTATCGATACTATAAACGAAGTAAAGGAAGAGATTGCCGCTACCAGCCAATCCTTTGAAAGGGTAGACAAATTCATAGAAGAATGGAGGCAAAAACAAAAAATATCCCCCAAAAAATCATTTTTGTCCAGGATATTCAGGAAGTAAGCCTATAATATACCATTCATTAATAAATTTATCCAGCAACGCATTAAAGCTCTGTATATAAAGGTAAGGGACATCCCATTCCAGAAGTTGGTTAAGCCACCTTTCTCCACGTTCGATTATCTGCTTTATAGATTCTGCATTTGCTTTTTTGCCATCAAGAAAGCCGTAATAATCGTATACTATTTTAACTATGGAAGGATCAAACTGCGTTCCACTACAGCGATTTATTTCCTGAATGATAGACACAAAGCTCATGGGATTGCGATAAGGCCTGACGCTATACATAGCGTCAAAGGCATCTGCTATAGAAACGATCTTTGCGCCAAGAGGCACTGCTTTTTGATCAACTTTATAGTATCCATTGCCATCATACCTTTCATGATGGTACTTAATAATAGGGATAACGCCTTCTGTCACTCCATAATCTTCACATACAACCCCTACACCGTACAGGGGGTGTTTTTTTATTTCCATCCACTCCAGATCGTTCAGAGGCTCGCTTTTAACCAATATCTCTTTTTTAATTTTTATTTTTCCCACATCGTGGAGCAAAGCTCCTGTAACATACAGTCCTGTCTCCTCCTTATCCAAGTTCAACGCCTCACAAATCAAGAGCACATAAAAAGCAGTAGAATTCATGTGGTCAAACAATGTATCCAGATAATACCTGACCCCTAAATACCTGCTGCTAAACTTGGTGTAAATTATCGGGGGAGATGGTAATAAATACCCCCCCCCCCATTTTACATTCTTTTCCAGCATTCATAGCATCCTCCATTACCTGATTTCAACTTATATATTGCAGCATAAAAAGGTGAAAAGCACCATAAAAACAAACAAAACAACTAAAATACAAACAAAATTACTTCTTCAGCCTTTCAGGAAGCTCCGGTTGATGGTATGTCCACCACGATGCCACACCAACTCCAGTAGTAGCTACCAATGTCACCAGGGAAACAAACAACGACAGCAATACATTGCGCTTTTTCATTTTCCTTCCCCCTCCTTTGGCATTTTATTATGCTGAACCGGATGATGTTTTTCTACATGTATTCTAAATTCTACACCATCATCCAGGTTAACAGCCTCTATTGAACCATTTCTAGCAGCAAGCAACGACTTGGCAGTATATAAACCTATACCACGGCCTTCTCTCCCTTTTGTGCTAAAGCCATAGTCAAATATGTGCTCTATTATATCATCAGGTATAAATGAGCCCTTGTTGTACACACTAAAATGATAATTAATATCGTCCTCGTAAATGCCAATACACACAACCTTTTCCCCACATGTCTCAACAGCCTCTATAGCATTGTCTATTACATTCCCCAATATTTGGGTTATCTCATGGGGCATCAAATCAAGGTATTCCAAAGCTGTTTTAACGTCAAACCTCATATCTATGTTCTTTATCTTGGCTATAGAATACTTAGAATTTAAAAGAGCATTTACCGCAATACTTTTCGTCCTGAATATGTTCTCAAATTTTTTAAGCTCTTTAAACATCTCCTGTATGTATTTAATGGCCTCATCAGGCATGTTGATATTTAAAAGCCCATATATAACCTGTATGTTGTTTAAAAAATCATGCCTTTGTATCCTGAGGCTTTTATTTATTTCTTCAAGGTTCTTGTAATTTATCTCTCTGATCATGTGCTCTTTTTCAATTTCTATCATCTTAAATATGTTCTTTATCATTATAATACCATAAACGGCAAGTAATAGCAACACTATATCCATAGCTATTAAACCGATGAGTCCGTCGCGAAAATCTAAAACACCCAGAAATATGTAATAATAACCGAAATTTATCAACGCAAGCAACAACAGCAAAGACACTATGTAAAAGATGATAGCCATAAACTTGTCTTTCATAACCTATTCCTCTTTCGAATACGTATTCGTCAAAGTCAAATTAAACCTTCGTAGCAAAAAATAAACTAATATCATAAACAAAAACTGCGGAGAAAAAGCCACAAGTTCCAATAACTGATTCTTCATCACCTCATATAAAGACACATGAAGTATGCTTAAAACCAAAGACGTAAAAATCTGTTCAATAAATCCATACACAACCACCGTGATCACCAGCGACACAAAGACCAACTTAAAATCCACTTTTAAAATGTATACCACTAGCAAAATGCACACTAACAACTGTAGCAGCGAATGTAACAAAGTGTAAACATGTATTTGCCTTATAGCATAGGTAGCAAACCCCTGCAATGTACATACCAGCATTAATTTCCCGAAATTAGGACTTAAACCTAAAAGCTGAAGCGCTACGAGGAGAGTTATCAGCGTCTCAGGTATGGTTATGATGAACACGTCTATAAACCTATACGTCATGCATTCACCTCCCTCTTAAACCTGATCTTACTATTTTATTGTATAAAGCATCAAAAGCTTTTGTGATTTTAAAACCCAAAGGGGCAATAAAAAGGGATTGGTAAACCACGGCAGTAACTATACCGACAGCTATTCTCTTATAATCGAACACATAAAAAAGCCCTGCCAGCGCAAAGATCGCTGTAGCCAACGCCATTGAAATGATTTTATACCTCTTTTTTAACCCGTAAGCAATGGGCTTTGCTGCCACCTGCGCTGGGGCGTAAAAGTAACAGACCAGCAATACTGCAGCAAAAGCAATATACATATAATACGGTTTAACCACATTCCACATAATAATATACCTTAAAATAAGTCCTGCTATGGGATACACAATAAGAGAAAAGGCATAACATGATCCAAAGGTATTGCAATGAGCGCCTCCCGATATGAGCTTAAATCCTCCCGCTACAAGCAGCAAAACAAACGTTTCCTTAAAAATACCTATAACATACGCCACGACCAGGATGGTGATTATTTCTACAAAGCTCTCCAAGATGAGCTGCAGGCCGAAATAAACATAATCCTTCTGCTCATCGGTTAAAGGTATTTTGCTGCATATGTAAATCAGCACTCTACGTGATATCTCTTCCATATTCTCTAACCTGCCTTTACTCTACAGTCAATCATGAGTCTATAATTCTACAAAGTTTTACAAAATCCTTCTTCGCATATAAAAAAAAAACCCATTCACTGGGGCTTGATCTTACCGATATCTCTCCTGTACTGCATTCCTTTAAAATCAATTTTATCTATGTTATTATAGACTTTCTCCCTGGCATCCAAGAGCTTATCGCCCAAAGCAGTAACAGACAGAACCCTACCCCCTGATGTAAGCAGCTTTTCCCCTTCCTTTTTCGTACCGGCGTGAAAAACCATCACATCCTCATCTACATCGTCCAGTCCGCTTATCTCAAACCCCAACTGATATTTGCCAGGATAGCCCGCCGATGCTGCTACCACACACATAGCAACCTTATTTTTCCATTTTATTTGCATTTCACTTAATCTCCCATCTACAACCGCTTCCATTATATCCACAAGATCCGCATCCAGAAGAGGAAGTATAACCTGGGCTTCAGGGTCACCAAAACGAGCGTTAAATTCCAGCACCTTTGGGCCGTCTTTTGTCAGCATAAGCCCTGCATACAACACCCCTTTGTATTTTCTGCCCTCCGCATCCATAGCCCTTACAACGGGTTTTAATATATTTTCCACCGTTTCCCTGTGAATGTCCTCAGTGTAATAGGGATTTGGCGCTATATTGCCCATGCCACCTGTATTTGGACCCATGTCCCCATCGTACACCCTCTTATAATCCATGGCGCTCACCATAGGCACCACTGTCTTCCCATCGGTAAAAGCCAGTACAGACAATTCATGTCCTCGCAGGCACTCTTCAATTATAACCGTATCGCCGGATTTTCCAAAAATCCTTTTGCCCATAATATCTTCTATGGCTTTTTGAGCCTCATCTCTATTCTCCGCTATGACTACTCCTTTACCCTGGGCCAATCCATCGGTTTTAATAACCGTGGGGTACTCAACCTCATTTAAGTAATTCACAGCTTCGTCCAGATTATCAAAGGCCTTAAATTTCGCCGTGGGAATATTATACTTCTGCAACAGGAGCTTTGTGAAATACTTACTTCCTTCTATAACCGCTGCATCCCTGGAAGGGCCAAATATCCTCAATCCCCGCCTGTTAAACACATCCGCGATCCCTTTCATGAGGGGTATCTCGGGTCCTACCACAGTAAGCTCTATGTCGTTTTCCTGAGCAAAGTCCGCCAGTTCATCCACAGCGTCTGCTGCTATATCCACGCAATGGGCTATCTTCGCTATACCGCCATTACCCGGGGCGCAGTAAATCTCGTCAACTTTGGGGCTTTGAGCTAATTTCCACACTATAGCGTGCTCCCGCCCCCCGCCTCCCACGACCAATACCTTCACATCTCTCCCTCCTTAATGCTTAAAGTGCCTTATGCCTGTAAATACCATGGCAATGCCGTATTTATTGGCGGCTTGGATAGACTCCTCATCTCTTATGGATCCACCTGGTTGAATTATAGCCGTAATCCCGGCTTTTGCCGCGGCCTCCACCACATCAGGAAATGGAAAAAAGGCATCTGACGCCAACACAGCACCACGTGACCTTTCCCCTGCCTGTCTTATAGCGTTCTCCGCCGCCCATATCCTGTTGACCTGTCCGGGGCCTATGCCCACAGTCTGCCCGCCTTTTGCCAGCACTATGGCATTGGATTTGACATATTTCACCACTTTCCAGCCAAAGAGAAGATCCATCATCTCCTGATCAGTCGGCTTTCTCTGGGTAACTACCTTCAACTGGTGCACATCAACATCCACTGTATCCATATCCTGCACCAGCAATCCGCCGTTTACCTTTTTCACATCAAACTGCGCGGTTTGAGGCATATCCAGCTGGAGCTTTAATACCCTCAAGTTTTTCTTCTTTTTGAGGACAACCAACGCGTCGTCCTCATAATCTGGAGCCACAATTATCTCCAAGAAGAGCTCGTGCATTTTCTCTGCTGTCTTATAGTCTACTCTGCGATTTAATGCCACAATCCCTCCAAATATAGATACAGGATCACACTCATATGCCTTCATATATGCGTCAAAGATGTTGTCAGCAATACCCACGCCACAGGGATTAGCGTGTTTAACCGCCACCACTGCCGGCTCCTCAAACTCCTTAACCAATTCAATGGCCGCATTGGCATCATTTATGTTATTAAACGAAAGCTCTTTTCCGTGAAGCTGAATTGCACTGACCAGATTTGAAGACCTGTTGCCTATTTCCCTGTAAAAAGCCGCTGTCTGATGGGGATTTTCGCCGTATCTGAGATCCTGCACCTTCTCAAAGGTAAGCGTCAGCATATCAGGATATTTCTCATATCCTGCCTGCCTCTTGAGATAATCGGCTATCAGTGTGTCGTACTGGCTGGTGTGTACGAATACCTTTGCTGCGAGTTTGAAGCGAGTCTCATAGCTGACATCGCCATCGGTTTTAAGCTCTTTTAACACCACTTCATAATCTTTGGGATCTACTATAACTATCACGTACTTATAGTTTTTTGCCGCTGCCCTCAACATACTGGGGCCGCCGATATCTATGTTTTCTATAGCCTCGTCCAGTGCAACCCCTTCCTTCAACACAGTCTCTTTAAAGGGATAGAGGTTTACCACAACCATATCAATGGGCTTTATCCCCAGCTTATCAATTTGAGCCATATGATCAGGGTTATCCCTTACTGCCAAAATCCCTCCGTGTATAGCAGGATGCAGCGTTTTAACGCGGCCATCCATTATCTCAGGAAATCCCGTAACATCCGAGATACTTGTCACACTTATTCCATTATCCTTCAACGCCTTTGCTGTTCCCCCTGTGGATATAATCTCCACGCCCATATTCGCCAGTTCCCTGGCAAAATCCACAATTCCCTCTTTGTTTGAAACGCTTATCAGTGCCCTTTTAACCAATTTTCATCCCTCCACCAAAATGATTAATAGGAAATATATACCCTTCTGCCCTGGACTTTAAGTTTACCGTCAAAATAATATTTTATAGCTTTGGGCAATAGCTTGTGCTCATGCTGCAAAATCCTCGCCCCAAGGGTTTCAGGAGTATCGTCATCTTTAACGGGAACCGCTTCCTGAAATATTATAGGGCCTGTATCAGTACCAGCGTCCACGAAGTGCACCGTGCACCCACTTATCTTTACGCCGTATTCTATTGCCGCTTTGTGTACCTTTTCTCCATAGTATCCCTTCCCGCAGAAGGAAGGAATAAGAGAAGGATGTATGTTGATAATCCTGCCTTGAAATCTATCTACAAATTCACTGCTCAGTATGGTCAAAAAACCCGCCAATACCACCAGGTCGGGTTGATAACCCGCTACTGTATCCAAAAGCTCCTTGTTAAATTTTTCTCTTCCCAGCTCTTTTCGGGACAAGCAAAGGGCCTGTATGCCGTTTAAACGGGCTCTCTCCAGCGCATAAGCCTCGGGTCTGTCAGATATTACTGCTGCTATTTCTACGTTAAGGTAACCGGATTTAACGCTGTCAATAATGGCCTGAAGATTAGTTCCTCCCCCAGAAACCAATACCACCACTCTATTCATATCTCTACACCTTTCCTGTCAGTCACGACGCCGATCATATAAGCATCTTCGCCCTTGGATTTTAACGCCTTTATCAAATCGTCAGCTTTGTCAGGGGCTACTGCCAAAACCATCCCAATACCCATGTTAAAAGTCCTGTACATCTCTTCGTAAGGTATATCTCCTAATTTTTTGACAAATTCGAACACAGGGGGCACAGCGTATGAACTTTTAAAAATCTTCACCCCCAGCCCTTCAGGGATCATCCTGGGGATGTTGTCAATAAAGCCTCCCCCTGTTATGTGAGCCATTCCCTTTATTTCATAGTTCATGGATCTGATCATTTTCAGTATCTTCACGTATATCCTGGTAGGCCTTATAAGCTCTTCTCCTAAAGTAGTACCTAGCTCTGGTATATAGTCGTACACAGAATAGCGGTTGAGATTAAAGAGGACGTGCCTTACTAATGTATACCCATTGCTGTGAAGCCCGCTGGAAGGCAATCCTATAAGGGCATCTCCAATTTTTATATTCGCGCCATCGATTATATTATCTCTTTCCACCGCTCCTACGCAAAAGCCCACCAGATCATAATCTCCTTCCGAGTAAATACCTGGAAGTTCTGCCGTTTCGCCTCCTATTAAGGCGCATTCAGCTTGCCTGCACCCTTCAGCGACGCCTTTTACTATCTCAGCTACCAGCTCAGCCTTTAACCTGCCTATGCCTATATAATCCAGGAAAAAAAGGGGTTGTGCTCCTTGGCAAACCACATCATTGGCACACATAGCTACGCAGTCAATGCCTACGGTATCGTGCTTGTCCAGCATCTGAGCTATTTTGAGCTTTGTCCCAACTCCATCAGTACCCGAAACCATGACAGGGTTCTTGTAGCCTTTCAGCGCAAACAGGCCGCCAAATCCACCTATTTCACCTATAACTCCCTCCACCGACGTGGAGCGAACGTAGTCCTTTATGAGCTCCACTGCCCTATTGCCCTCATCTATGTTAACCCCCGCTTCTTTATAATCAGCCATAACAAACCCCCGCTTCAAACTTAAATTTGCTGCCTTCTTCAGGCACTTTTATGGGGTAGTTGCCGTCAAAACAACCTGTGCAAAAACCCACGTGATCAAAACAGCTCAGCAAGCCATCTATACTGAGGTAGCCAAGGCTATCCGCTCCTATCATCTTTCTTATATCCTCTACAGACGCCTTTGATCCTATAAGCTCTTTTCTAGATGGGGTATCGATGCCAAAGTAACATGGAAATTTTACAGGAGGCGCGCTTATCCTTAAATGCACTTCCTTCGCCCCAGCACTTCTCAACATAGAAACAAGCCTTTTGCTGGTAGTTCCCCTTACAATGGAATCATCTACCAGAACAATCCTCTTGCCTCTTATACTTTCAGCCAGGACGTTTAACTTGAGCCTAACAGCGATCTCCCTGTGGGCTTGATCCGGCTGAATAAACGTCCTTCCCACGTACTTATTCTTTACAAGCCCTTCTCCGTAAGGAATGCCCGATACCTCAGAATAACCCGACGCAGCCGGAATACCCGAATCGGGGACAGGAACGATCAGATCGGCATCTACCGGATACTCCATAGCCAATCTCCTGCCCATCTCGCGCCTTACCGCGTACACGCTGATACCTCTTATGACGCTATCAGGTCTGGAGAAGTATATATACTCAAATATGCAGAAAGCCTCCTTTTTTTGCCCTTCCAACGCATACGATTTAATGCCATCCTCACTTACCTCTACTATTTCTCCAGGGCTTACCTCTCTTATCAACCTGGCACCTATCACGTCAAAGGCACAGCTCTCCGACGCAAAGCAATAAGAATCGTCCAACAATCCGATACACAAAGGCCTCAAGCCATTAGGGTCTTTTACAGCGTAAAGAGCCTTTTCCGTCATGATCACCAGAGAATAAGCCCCTTTGATCTTTTGCATGGCCATTTTTACAGCTTCCACCATGCCCTTCGTTATATACCTAGCTATTAGGTGTACGATGATCTCTGTGTCGGTAGACGTCTGAAAAATGCTACCACTTTCCTCCAGCTCTTTTCTCAACTCATCGGCATTGACGAGATTGCCGTTATGTGCCAATGCTAGGTAGCCATTTCTATACCTCACCACAATGGGCTGGGCATTGTAAATCTGGTTTAACCCCGTAGTGGAATAGCGCACGTGGCCTATCGCTACGCGCCCTCTCAACTCAGAGATATTCTTGTCGTTGAAGACCTCTGTCACCAACCCATTGCCCTTGTGGTAGTCTATAATTTTACCATTGGAAATAGCGATGCCTGCGCTCTCCTGTCCTCTGTGTTGCAGAGCATGAAGGGCGTAATACGTAATCCTAGCTGTATCATGGCCATTGATGTCATATATGCCAAATACGCCGCACTCTTCTTTCAGCCCATTATACTGCTGATTTTTCCTCTCCATTGAGACTCAATCTCCTCTACTTTTATATCCACAAGCCCTTTCCCGTTTACACAGATCTTTAAGCTGCAATCACATACCAAGCCGATGCTCTCTACAGGTACATCGTGCTTCATTGCAATAGCTTTTATCATGTCCACATCGCCTTTATCAGCGCTTATCACAACCCTGGACTGGGATTCCCCAAAGAGCAGTGCGTCAGGTCTTATATCTTCTTTTAACTCTATACACGCGCCTTTTTTACCCGATATACAGCTCTCCGCTATGGTTACCGCCAATCCGCCTTCACTCACATCGTGAGCCGACTTTACCAGCCCAAGTTTTATGACCTCTCGCACAAACGCCTGCATCCTCTTTTCAAAGTTTAAATCTATATAAGGTACGCTTCCCTTCTCCAAGCCCCATATTTCTTTGAGGTATTCTGATCCACCCAGTTCGCAGCGATTTTTACCTACCAGCAAAATAATGTCTCCCGAGTCCCTAAAACCTTGAGTGGCAATCCTGCTCAGATCCTCTACAAGCCCCACCATACCTATTACCGGGGTGGGATATATGGCTTTTCCCATAGACTCATTGTAAAAACTCACATTCCCACTTATAACAGGTATCTCCAAAACCTCACAGGCCTCTTTTATACCCAGTATCGCCTCGCGAAACTGCCAGTAAACCTCCTTTTTCTCAGGATTGCCAAAATTCAGGCCATCCGTTATAGCCATGGGAATGGCGCCACTAACCGAAAGATTCCTCGCCGCCTCTGCTACAGCGATCTTCGCTCCTTCCCTGGGATTGAGATAGCAGTACAATCCATTGCAGTCAATAGTAAGGGCAATGCCTTTGCTTTTACCTTCTATCCTCAATACCGCAGCGTCTGAACCCGGCGTTACTACTGTATCCGTCCTCACCATGTAATCGTATTGTTTATAAACCCATTCCTTGCTGCATATATCCAATGCCTCCATAAGTCGCATTAAAACGCTATTGTAATCCACCGGCAGCGGTATGGCATCTACATCCAAGCTGTTTAGCTCATCCTGATACGCAGGTCTTTGGTACTCCCTCTCATACAAAGGCGCTTCTGCCAGGGATTTCGCAGGCACCCTTGCCACGACCTCACCTTTGTCCTTTACAGTAAGCATACCGTCGTCGGTTACCACGCCGATAACCGCAGCGTGGAGCCCCCATTTATTGAATATATCTATTACCTCCGGCTCTCTACCTTTCTTTACAACCACCAGCATCCTCTCCTGAGACTCAGACAACATGATTTCATAAGGCGTCATCCCTGTCTCCCTTTTAGGCACCTTGTCTATATCTATCTCAATGCCCGTCCCAGCTCTCGCGGCCATTTCACAGCTGGAAGAGGTAATGCCAGCAGCTCCCATATCCTGTATGCCCACAACGGCATCGGATTCAAAAAGCTCAAGACACGCTTCCAGCAACAGCTTCTCCATAAAAGGGTCCCCTACCTGCACAGCAGGTCTTTTTTCTTCTGATTTTTCACTTAATTCCTCAGAAGCAAAGCTGGCGCCTCCTATGCCGTCTCTGCCGGTAGCAGACCCCACCAACATAACAGTATTACCTACTCCACTAGCTACTCCTTTTTTTATCCTGTCTTTTTTCATTATGCCTACGCTCATAGCGTTGACCAGCGGATTGTCCTTATAGCAGTCATTAAAGTAAACTTCACCGGCTACTGTAGGTATTCCCATACAATTGCCATAATCAGCTATACCTGCCACCACACCGCTGAACAGGTACTTCACCCTATCATCGTTTAAATCTCCAAAGCGCAAAGAATTCAAAGACGCTATGGGCCTGGCTCCCATAGTAAATATATCCCTCAGTATACCTCCAACTCCCGTGGCAGCCCCTTGATAAGGCTCTACAGCAGAAGGGTGGTTGTGGCTTTCCACCTTCATGACTATCGCGTCTCCGTCGCCGATATCAATAATACCGGCATTTTCACCCGGCCCTTGCAGCACATATGGCCCCTGAGTAGGCAAAAACTTTAACAACGCCCTAGAATTCTTGTAACCGCAGTGTTCTGACCACATGACGCTGTACATGCCCAGCTCTACTATATTGGGTTCTCTGCCCAATATACTCTTTATCATCTCGTATTCCCTATCAGTAAGGCCCAGCTTTATCCATATCTTCTCTTGTCCCATTTTAAGTCCCCCAATCCTAAAGGAGATATTCCACAATCGATTCAAAAATCGCTCTTCCGTCTTCTCCTCCCAGGATGCCCTCAGATACCCTCTCTGGATGGGGCATCATGCCCAACACGTTTTTGCTTTCATTTAGCACCCCTGCGATGCGCTGTACCGAGCCATTTACGTCCTCCACGTATTGAAATGCTATTAAATTTTTATCCTGAAGCATTTTTACAGTGTCATCATCTGCATAATAATTGCCTTCGCCGTGTGCAATGGGAATACTGAGCACCTGACCTGATTGGAGTTTACTCGTAAAAGGGGAGTCGGCATTTACCACTTTCACCTGAACGGTATCACAGATGAATTTAAGGTTTTTGTTGCGCCTCAACACTCCCGGCAACAAACCCGCTTCAGTAAGGATTTGGAAGCCATTGCATATCCCTAATACAGGAACTCCTTTTCTCGCTGCGGCTATAACGCTGTCCATAACAGGGGAAAATCTTGCAATAGCCCCTGCCCTCAGATAATCTCCATAGGAGAATCCACCGGGAAGCACGATAAGATCCAAATCATCTATGTCGGTCTCTTTGTGCCAAACATACCTGGTATCGACAGATAATACGTCTTTTAACACGTGGTAACAATCTATATCGCAGTTGGACCCTGGAAAAACCACCACACCCGCTCTCATGATCACACCTCCGCTATCTCAAAGGTGTAATCCTCAATGACCGGATTTGAAAGCAGCTTATCGCACATCTCCTTAACTTTTTTGCAAGCCACCTGTGCATCGCTTTCTTTGATCACAACCTCAATGTATTTGCCTACCCTCACATCCTCTACGGTAGTAAAACCCAGCGTCTGGAGGGAACCTTTTATAGCCTGCCCCTGAGGGTCAGATATACCTTTTTTCAACGTCACTTTTATCTTCGCTATCATTTTCTCCCTCCTCACTCACCGGTTACCCTTTTTAAGACCTCATAATACGCTTCTTCCACGCCTCCCATGTCCCTTCTGAACCTGTCTTTATCCAGTTTTTCCATGGTATTCGCATCCCAGAACCTGCACGTATCAGGCGAGATTTCATCAGCCAGGACAACTTTATCCTTATATTTTCCAAACTCCAGCTTAAAGTCCGCTAAAATAATGCCCTTTTTTATCAGATACTCCGAAAGCACATTGTTGATTTTAAGCGAATACTCCTTAACAACCCTTATTTCCTCTTCTGTAGCCAATCCCATAGCTCTTATGTGATCTTCGTTTATAAAGGGGTCCCCCAATTCGTCATTTTTGTAGCAGAATTCCACAACGGTACAGGCCAGCTTAGTCCCCTCTTTTATGCCCAATCTCTTAGAAAGGCTACCTGCCGCATAGTTTCTTATCAGCACTTCAATAGGAAGGATTTTTACGGCTTTGACGAGCATTTCCCTTTCAGATAGCAGTTTTTCAAAATGGGTAGGAATACCGTTGTCCTCAAGAATCTTAAAGAAAAACGCCGACATGTTATTGTTTACTATCCCTTTGTTAATTATGGTACCTTTTTTCTGCCCATTAAAGGCCGTAGCGTCGTCTTTGTAATCCACAACATAAAGATCGGGGTTATCAGTCCTATACACCTTTTTCGCCTTTCCCTCATACAGCATATCCAGCTTTTTCATTTAAAACACCTCTTTCTTAATTTCCTCATCCTTTTTTGCCACATCCTGTGCCATCTTGTCCCTGTAAGCCACAACCTTTTTAGATAATTCAGGATACTTTAAGGCCAATATCTGCACAGCTAAAAGCGCCGCATTTTCAGCACCGTCAATAGCCACTGTGGCTACAGGCACCCCTTTGGGCATCTCGACCATAGAAAGCAGTGAATCAAGGCCGTCTAAAGTTGAGGATTTTACAGGAACGCCTATCACAGGCAATGTGGTCATAGCAGCCAGAACACCGGCCAGATGAGCTGCTTTACCCGCTGCAGCGATTATTACCTCATAGCCCTTACCTACAGCGTTTTTAGCAAAATCACTAGCTATATCCGGAGTCCTATGGGCTGATATTATCCTCACGTCAAACTCAACCCCAAATTCTTTTAAGGTGTTTATGCATTTTTTCATCAAAGGCAAATCCGAATCGCTTCCCATGACAACAGCTACCTTAGGCATAAAAAACCCTCCTCATTTAACATTGAAGTCCGATATTTCTATCGGACTTCGTTTATACATTTACAATTATGCTTTTAAAAATGCATACCTCAAAACAAACAGGATGGCGAAGATGTACATCATAGGATGCACTTCTTTAGCTTTTCCCGTAACTATTTTGACAAGAGTATAGAATATAAATCCAGCGGCAATTCCATTGGTTATATTATAAGTAAAAGGCATAAGTACCGCAGTGGCAAAAGCCGGCAGCGCTTCAGAGAAATCCTCGAAATTGATGTTGGTTATAGCACCTAGCATCAAAACGCCCACAATTATTAAAGCAGGAGCAGTGGCTTGAGAAGGTACAATACCCACGATAGGTGCGAAAAACAGTGCTAAAACAAACATCGCAGACGTAATTACAGAAGTTAAACCAGTTCGACCTCCAGCGCTTATACCCGCTGTGCTCTCCACGTAGGTAGTCACATTGCTTGTACCCAGGAGAGCCCCTATAGATGTAGCTATAGCGTCAGCAAACAACGCCCTGTCCATTTTAGTTGGAAATCTACTTCCCTTTTTAATCTCCCCATTGGCATCGTCAAACACATTGGTCCTTCGAGCTGTGCCTATAAACGTGCCGATGGTATCAAAGGTATCAGCCAAGCTAAATGCTACTATTATAGTTATGACACCTAAAAAGCCTACTTCAGGCCTCAGCAGATGGCTGAAATCCAACTGGAGAAAAGTAGGCGCAAGGCTAGGAGGCAAAGAGACCACGGCCTCGGGAATCTTTGAAATGCCCATAGGTATACCTATGACAGTAGTTATCAATATACCCAGAAGAATGGCGCCTCGCACCCTCAAAACCATAAGCAGCGCAGTGATGATAAGACCTATAAGGGTTAAAAGGGTAGTAGGCTTAGAAAAATCACCTAGTTGCACAAGTGTATCCGGGTTCTTTACCACAAGGCCACCTTCCACAAAGCCTATCAGTGATATGAAAAGCCCGATACCTGCTCCTATAGCGTTTTTTAAGGAGTCAGGAATAGCTTTCACGATCATAATGCGCAACTTGGTCACGGTTATTACTATATTGATTATTCCGCACAAAAATACCATGGCCAGCGCAGACTGCCAGGAGTATTTAAGCTGTCCTACTACATAATAAGTAAAAAACGCATTCATGCCCATGCCTGCCGCCAGCGCGAAAGGCACATTGGCAAATAGGCCCATTATCATAGTGGCCACAATAGCCGATAAAATAGTGGCTACAAAAACAGCCCCTTTGTCCATACCTGTAGTGCCCAAAATGTTAGGGTTTACAAAGATGATGTAAGCCATGGTGATAAACGTGGTTATACCTGCTATGACCTCAGTTCTCACCGTTGTCCCATGCTCTTTAAGCTTAAAATACCTGTCCAGAAAACCTCGACTTTCCACTTCAATCCTCCCCTGATACTTATTTTTAAACCTGAAAATAAAAACACCGGACGGATAGATTTCGCGAGTGAAACCTATCCGTCCGGGCTTTTCTCCCACACCGGTGTGGTATTGGCATACCTGTACCGCTTGGACCAAACACCCCATCGTTACCCCCAATGGGGCTGGAACCCTAGGTACACTTTCACTCATAGTCAGGTAGTTTACGGCAACCTGGTAGAGACTCTCGAGCCATATTCCCGAGATTATATGAGCTAATGTTCGTATTCTGTTGTCTCGCAAGATTATAATAGCAAAAAGTTGTGACAAAGTCAATACGTTTTTTATCAAAATCTCCAATCTTACCGGATTAATGTTCGTATTTTACTCCCATTCAATGGTAGCTGGTGGTTTGGAGGTTATATCGTACACCACCCTGTTTACTCCTTTTACTTCATTGACAATACGCCTTGATATAGAGTCCAACAGTTCCCACGGTAACCTCGCCCAATCGGCTGTCATGCCATCTGACGATGTCACAGCCCTCAGCACCACCGTATAGGCATATGTCCTCTCATCGCCCATAACCCCTACTGTTTTGATATCAGGCAATACGGCAAAAGCCTGCCACACCTTGTTGTAATAGCCGGATTCCTTGAGCTCCCTTATAAAGACGTAATCCACCTGCCTGAGAAGATCCAGTTTTTCTTCAGTAACCTCACCCAGCACCCTCACAGCAAGCCCGGGCCCCGGAAAAGGATGCCTGTACAAAATCTCCTCAGGTATCCCCAGCTCTTTGCCCACAAGGCGCACCTCATCCTTGAACAGGCTCTTTAAAGGCTCTAAAAGCTTAAATTTCATATCCTGTGGCAATCCACCTACGTTGTGGTGGCTCTTTATGGTAGAGGCCACTTTATTGCCACTCTCAATGACATCGGGATAAAGGGTGCCCTGAACCAGGTATTCTGCGCCCTTGAGCTTACTGGCTTCCTCTTCAAATACCCTTATAAACTCATGGCCTATGATCTTCCTCTTCTGCTCAGGGTCCACCACTCCTTTTAACTTAGAGAGGAATCGCTTCCTGGCGTCAATCCTTATGAGGTTTATATCAAATTTATCCCTAAATACCCTCTCCACAGCATCCCCTTCGTTTAGCCTCAAAAGGCCGTTATCCACGAAAATACACACGAGCTGATCGCCTATAGCCCTGTGTACTAAAACTGCCGCCACCGTTGAATCCACACCGCCGCTTATAGCGCAGATGGCTTTTTTGTCCCCTACGGTCTTTCTTATGCTCTTTACGGTCTGCTCTACGAAAGAGTCCATGGTCCAGTCTGCGCTCATGTCGCATATCTCAAAGAGAAAATTCCTTATCATCTCTTTTCCCAAGGGCGTATGCTCTACCTCAGGATGAAATTGCACGGCGTACAGCTTGCGCTTTACATCAGCCATGGCAGCTACCGGCGTATTGGGAGTGGAGGCAATGACCTTGAAATCCTCAGGCAATTGATCTATCAAGTCCACGTGGCTCATCCAGCAGACCGTCTCGCGTTCTATGCCCTTAAACAGAGGTGTGTTGTTGTTGACCAGCAAATCGGTTTTGCCGTATTCCGCCACCTCAGCTCTCTGCACCTCTCCGCCCAAAGACAGTGCCATAAGCTGTGCTCCGTAGCATATCCCCAGCACAGGTATACCTAGTTTAAATATTTCTGGATCGCACTTAGGCGCATCTTCAACGTATACGCTAGCAGGCCCCCCTGACAGCACAATTCCCAAGGGCTTATATTCCTTTACTTTATCTACGGATATGTCATAGGGAACTATCTCGCAATACACATTGGCCTCGCGGATCCTCCTGGCTATCAGCTGGGTATACTGCCCTCCAAAATCCAGGATTAAAACAATCTCTCTCATCTTTTCACCTCATGTCACGCTGTAGTTAGGAGCTTCCTTAGTGATTATTATATCATGGGGATGGCTTTCTCTTAAACCCGCAGAGGTGATCTTTACAAACCGGGCATTCCTCTTAAGCTCTTCCAGGTTCTTTGCACCGCAATATCCCATACCTGCCCGCAACCCCCCTATCAGCTGGAATATGGTATCGCTTAGAGGCCCTTTGAAAGGCACTCTTCCCTCAACGCCCTCAGGCACCAGCTTCTTGGCATCCTCCTGAAAATACCTATCTTTGCTGCCTGAAGACATCGCTCCCAGTGAACCCATACCCCTATAGACCTTAAAGCTCCTTCCCTGGTAAATCTCTATCTCCCCGGGGCTCTCTTCCGTTCCCGCAAAGAGGCTTCCTATCATCACTGCACTGGCACCAGCCGCCAGCGCCTTTACTATATCGCCAGAGTACTTGATGCCTCCGTCAGCTATCACAGGAATACCGTACTTATCAGCGGCCTCAGCGCAGTCCATTATCGCCGTAAGCTGCGGCACTCCCACGCCTGCCACCACCCTGGTAGTGCATATAGAGCCAGGGCCTATGCCCACCTTTACGCAATCGGCACCGGCCTTAATCAAGTCTTCCACAGCTTCCCTGGTGGCCACGTTGCCCGCTATCAATTGAAGGTCAGGGTACCTTTCCTTTATCCTTTCTACGGCCTCAATGACACCTCTGGAGTGACCGTGGGCTGTATCCACTACCACCACGTCAACTCCCGCTTCCACCAGTGCCGCAACCCTTTCCATCATGTCTTTTGTTATACCTACAGCAGCCCCTGCCAGTAACCTGCCTCTTAAGTCCTTAGCCGCATTGGGATATTTTATGCTCTTTTCTATATCCTTTATAGTTATAAGCCCTTTTAAATTAAAATCCTCGTCCACCAGCGGCAGTTTTTCAATTTTATGTTTTTTAAGAATCTTCTGTGCCTCCTCCAGGGTAGTTCCCACAGGAGCTGTCACCAGGCCCTCTTTTGTCATGACATCGCTTATCTTTTTGCTCAAATCGTCTTCAAATCGTATGTCCCTGTTGGTAATTATCCCGACAAGTTTTCCGTTGACAGTGATAGGCACGCCAGAAATGTGATACCGTTCCATGAGTTGCAGTGCATCGTTTATGGTGTGATCAGGTGAGAGGTAAAAAGGATCTACTATTACTCCGTGTTCAGATCTCTTTACTTTATCTACTTCTGATGCCTGTTTCTCAATAGACATATTTTTATGGATAATGCCTATTCCGCCTTCCCTGGCAATAGCAATAGCTAGTCTGGCTTCTGTAACTGTATCCATACTGGCACTCATCAGGGGGATATTGAGCTTTATCCGGTTAGTCAACCTGGTAGATACATCTACGTCTTTAGGTAACACTTCTGATTTCGCTGGTACTAATAGTACGTCATCAAAGGTTAGCGCTTCTTTTATCACCTCTGCCAACAACTTCATCTCCTTTCATATAATTTTATCATACGGGCTTTAAATCTCTGACTGCCGCGTGTTTTGTATTACTATAGCAGATATAAAAAAGCGTGTCAAGAGAAGCAATCCACGGGCACCATGTCCGTGACTTTCTTTCTCATGACACGCATACTGCACCATATCAGGTATTACTTAAAAGGATTTTCCCCCTTGTACAGCATTGTCTCCGGCTGATTGAAAGATACATCTTCAACGCCCAACATCTTCATCGCTGCGAACAGCACTTTTCCTGCATGCTTAAAAGCAACTCCTGCGTGATGAGGATACCTTTTTGCTATAAGCACATGCCTGTAAAACCTGGCCATCTGATTAACCGCAAATACGCCAATACCCCCAAAAGAAGCGGGATCCACATCGATTACTTCGCCCTCTGCCACATAACTCATCAAAACACAATCCGCTGTGCTCTGCAACCTAAAAAGCGTAATATCTCCTGGCCTTATAGCTCCCTCCAGGGTTCCCCTTGTTATATCAGGTTCCTTATCAGGCTCTAACAACCTGTGCATTATAAGCTGGTATTTCATCGCAGCATATTTCATATGACATACGGGAGTATTGCCGCAGTGAAATCCCATAAAAAGATCACTTAAGGCATACCCTTTAAACTTTTCCCTGTTTTTCTCGTACATATCTTTGGGCACTGTATTGTTAATATCTAAAAGCGTAGCAGGCATACCGGTGGCACACGTAATAATGTACTCGCTCAAAGCCCCGTAAATATCCGTCTCGCATGCAATAGGTATTCCCCTCGCCGCAAACCTTGAATTGACATAGCAAGGCACAAATCCAAACTGGGTCTGAAATGCCGGCCAGCACTTATTGGCGAATACAGCGTATTCCGAAGCTCCCAGGTTGTGCTCCATCCAATCTTTTAAAGTCAGTTCATACTGGGCAAGCTTTGGCAATATTCCCGGGTAATTATTGCCTTCGCCCAGCTCCTTTTCCATATCCTCCACGACTTCAGGTATCCTCTTATCGTTTTCATGCTTATTAAATGCCTCAAATAAGTCCAGTTCCGAATTTTCCATAATCTCAATACCTAGATCATATAAAGGCTTTATGGGCGCATTGCACGCCAGAAAATCCTGCGGCCTTGGGCCAAAAGTGATAATCTTCAACTTAGAAAGGCCGATTATAACCCTGGCGATGTCGCGAAAATCCGAAATCATATCCGCAATCTCATCGGCCGTACCTACAGGGTATTCAGGAATATACGGGTTTAGCTTTCTAAGCCCTAAATTATAAGAAGCATTGAGCATACCACAATAGGCATCGCCGCGGCCGTCGATGAGATTGTTCTCACTCTCTTCAGCTGCCGCCACGTACATCGCCGGCCCATCAAACCTTTGCGCCAGCATTGTCTCAGGCCCTTCCGGCCCAAAATTGCCCAGATATATTACCAGAGCGTTTACATTGGCTTGCTTTAACTCATCTAAGGCCTTCAGTACGTCTTTTTCATTCTCTACTGTTGTCTTGGCCTCAAATATGTCTATACTCTTTTGAGAACAGGCTTGGACGACAGCTCTTCTTCTCCTCTCGCTGAGTTCTACAGGAAAACAATCCCTGCTCACTGCCACAATTCCCAGCTTTACTTCAGGAACATTTACCATGTTCA
This sequence comes from Caldanaerobius polysaccharolyticus DSM 13641, assembly GCF_000427425.1. Taxonomy (NCBI): domain Bacteria; kingdom Bacillati; phylum Bacillota; class Clostridia; order Thermoanaerobacterales; family Thermoanaerobacteraceae; genus Caldanaerobius; species Caldanaerobius polysaccharolyticus. The sequence continues at coordinate 689,883 of NZ_KE386494.1, forward strand.
TAACCTCCATCCTTATACGCTTGAAAATTAAAAATTAAAGATGTACCTACAATATATAACATTTTATATAATTGACCGTACATCTTTGGCTACAAAATATTTTTTAGCATATCCCTCCTTTAACCTCACCTCACTGCATAGAAAAGGCTTAACTTCATTATACACCATAACAGGCGAAAATCAATAGATGCAACGTAAAGCAAAATACACAAAAATCAGGAGCAAGTGTGTACACTTGCTCCTAAAACGCCCTTACATGGCTATAGATAGTCTATATGGACTTATGAAAAGTCCTATTTATCACCTCTAGCTGTTGTTCTCGCGTGAGTTTTATAAAGTTTACAGCGTAACCTGATACCCTTATGGTAAGCTGAGGATATTTTTCAGGGTGATCCATGGCATCCAGCAACATTTCCCTGTTTAAGACATTTACGTTTATGTGATGCCCTTTTTTAGACATATAGCCATCTAATAGCGCTATGAGGTTGGTTATCCTGGACTCCTCATCTTTCCCCAGCGCCTCAGGAACTATTGTAAACGTGTTGGATATGCCATCAAGGGCATCGTCGTAAGGAAGTTTTGCCACCGAATTCAGTGAAGCGATAGCTCCTTTCTCATCCCTTCCGTGCATGGGATTTGCGCCAGGTGCAAAAGGTTCACCGGCTCTTCTGCCATCTGGAGTAGCGCCGGTTTTCTTTCCGTACACCACATTGGACGTAATAGTCAAAACCGACATGGTGGGTATGGCATTCCTATACGTCTTGTGCTTTCTCAATTTGCTCATAAACCTCTCTACGATATCCACTGCGATAGCATCCACTCTATCGTCATCGTTGCCGTATTTAGGAAAATTCCCCTCTACCTCAAAACCTACAGCAATGCCTCGCTCATCCCTGACTGGCTTTACCTTGGCGTACTTGATGGCGCTCAGCGAATCAGCTGCCACAGATAATCCCGCCATACCGTAGGCCATGGTCCTTATCACATCTTTATCGTGCAATGCCATCTGAGATCTCTCATATGCGTACTTATCGTGCATGTAGTGAATGACATTCATGGTATTCGCATAGGTTTTAGCCAGCCATTCCAGCACGTAATCGTATTTTTGCATCACTTCATCATAGTCTAAATACTCCGACGTTACAGGCTCAAAAGGCGGCGTTACCTGAACGCCCTCTCTTTCATCCTTGCCCCCATTTATGGCGTAGAGCAAAGCTTTCGCCACGTTTACCCTGGCACCAAAAAACTGCATCTGTTTGCCTATAGGCATAGCAGAGACACAGCACGCGATTCCGTAATCGTCACCGTATATAGGCCTCATAATATCGTCGTTCTCATACTGTATAGAACTGGTATTTACCGATACTTTAGCACAGTACTTTTTAAATCCTTCAGGGAGGTTGACCGACCATAAAACCGTGAGATTGGGCTCAGGTGCAGGACCTAAATTCTCGAGGGTATGCAAAATCCTGAAAGAGTTCTTGGTCACAAGGGGCCTGCCGTCTACTCCCATACCCCCTATGGATTCAGTAACCCACACAGGATCGCCGCTGAACAATTCATTGTACTCAGGCGTCCTCAAAAACCTAACTATCCTCAGCTTTATAACAAACTGATCAATTAACTCCTGAGCTTCTTCTTCAGTAAGCGTCCCTTCTCTTAAATCCCTTTCAACGTATATGTCCAGAAATGTAGAGACTCTGCCCAAAGACATGGCTGCACCGTTTTGCTCCTTTACAGCCGCCAGGTACCCAAAATAAGTCCATTGCACAGCTTCCCTGGCGTTGTAAGCAGGCCTTGATATATCAAATCCATAGGATGACGCCATCTCTTTCATCTCTTTTAACGCCTTTATCTGTTCCGCGATTTCTTCCCTTAGCCTTATTACACTTTCATCGAAAACATCCACTTCCAGCTCCTTAAGCTGCTGCTCCTTGTCCTCTATCAATCTATCAATGCCGTACAAAGCTACGCGCCGGTAATCACCGATTATCCTCCCTCTTCCGTAAGCATCGGGAAGGCCTGTTATAATGCCCACATGCCTTGCCAGCCTCATCTCTGGCGTATAAACATCAAAAACGCCATCATTATGAGTCTTTCTGTACTTCGTAAATATCTCATCCACCAGAGGATCCAGCTCAAGGTTATACGCTTTGCAGGAGTTACGAACCATCCTTATACCGCCGAAAGGCATTATAGCTCGTTTCAACGGCTCATCGGTTTGCAGGCCCACTATTATCTCGTTTTCTCTATCGATATACCCGGGACCGTGGGATGTAATCGTAGATATGGTTTTGGTGTCAGCAGACAGCAAACCACCATTTTCTATTTCCTTCTTTAAAAGCTCCTGAACCTTATTCCACACCTTTTGGGTCCTCTGCGTGGCTGACTTTAAAAAACTATCATCGCCGTAATACGGAGTGTAGTTGCTCTGTATAAAATCCCTTACATCTATCTTGTTGCGCCACTTTTCCCCTTTAAAACCTCTCCACGCCTTTTCCACGCCAATCACTCCTCACTTTGTACTTTGTATACCACTTAGCCAATCCCACTATTTCGTCTTCCTATTGTTTATTATACATATTTATATCTTTGTAGTCAATATACTGTATACAGTATATAAAATAATAGCAGAATTCTATTTGCCAAGATATGCTTTAATGCCTCTATAAATAGCTTCAGCCAATTTGGCCTGATATCCATCATCCTGTAAAAGTTGTTCCTCCGTGGGGTTAGACAAAAAACCGCATTCTACTATAACAGCAGGTATTCTGGTATTTCTGAGCACGTACAGGCCATCAATAGGCAACGCCTCGCGAAAATTGGTGCTGTCCAATTTCTTGAGCTCGGCTTGTATCGCCTTAGCAAGCTTCTCCCCTTCTATAGAACCCCTCTGGTAAAAAGTCTGGGCGCCATAGTACTGGGAATCAGGAAAACTATTTAAATGTATACTGACAAATGCCCTAGCCCCTGAGGCATTAGCTATTTCAGCTCTGCCCTTCAGTTTATAGGCGTCAGAGCCGTCTTCCAATTTCTGATTGTTTTTGCGGGTCATGATCGCCTTTATACCATTCTTTTGGAGGATATTATAAAGCTTTGTAGCGATCTTTAAATTTATTACGTCTTCTCTTACACCGCTGGCGCTGACTTTTCCAGGGTCTCCTCCCCCGTGTCCAGCGTCAATGACTACGTCGTAAGAATTTACATTAAAAACTTGCACCACAACGCTATCGTAAAATAAGTCGAGGAACAATATTAGCGCCAGAATCGCGGCTGCAATGGCTAAATGGCAATTTCTAATGTACACCAATTTCTATTCCCCCTGAAAAGCCTGCATTTACTCATTTACTCATACCAATAAAATTTATATGCTTCTGTCACAAAATTAATCCACTAACATAGGATGTTACTAGATAAAAAGAAAGGAGGATAACTATGCTCACCCGCGAAATCAACTATATAGTCCAGCCAGGCGATACAATATATTTAATAGCTAAAAAATTTAACACCAGTGTAGACGCTGCCGTAACCGCCAACAACCTTACATCTCCCGCACTGATATATCCTGGACAGGTACTGCGGATTCCCATTACAGGCGTGGAGCATGTAGTGCAACCCGGCGATACAGTATACGCTATAGCAACAAGATATGGCGTACCTTATTATACAATAATATACGTAAATAACATCATGTACCCGTACACTATTTACCCCGGTCAGACGCTGTTTATACCAACTACAATAGCCGCTTCTGTCAATGAAACCGTTTCTGTTGAAGAACAAAGCTACGTCCCACCATATCATATCCCATGTCAATTTGTCTATACCGTCAGGCCAGGCGATAGCATGTGGTCAATCTCCAGGATGTTCGGAATCCCCCTGGACTGCCTTATCAGGGCTAATCCCCAGATACCTAATCCCAACTTGATCTTCCCCGGACAAGTAATATGCATACCAGCTCACTGCCCACCTGCACCCCCTATGCTTCCGTGCAAAACATACTACACCGTCAAAGCAGGAGATTCCATGTGGTCAATTGCCAGGATGTTTGGCATTCCTCTAGACTGCCTCATAAGGGCCAACCCGCAGATACCTAATCCCAACTTGATCTTCCCCGGACAGGTAATATGCATACCAGCTCACTGCCCACCTTTACACCATATGCCGCATGAGCGCTGTCGGACATATTACACTGTAAAATCGGGGGATTCTATGTGGTCAATTGCCAAGATGTTCGGCGTATCTCTAGATGCACTTATAAAAGCAAATCAGCAAATAACCGATCCCAATAAAATATTCCCAGGACAGGTCCTGTGCATACCCTTTGGCTCCACTACACAACAAGAAGACGAAAGGACAGAAAAAAGCGAAGCGGAAATCAACGAATGATGTGGAAAAAGGAGAGCTCCAGTACAAAGCTCTCCTTCTCTAAATTCATCTAAACGCGCAGCACAGCATTTTTTATCCTCTTTATCGCCATCTGGACCATTTCTTTAGCAGGCCCCCCTATTACCGCCCTGCTGTGCACGCCTTTATCCAGGTCCAGTGCGTCGTAAATATCCTCTTCAAATTTGTCAGAAAAAGACCTTAAAATGTCAATGTCCAGATCTTCTAGTGCACACCTCTGTTCTATGGCCTTTTTTACCACCTTCCCTGCTATCTCGTGGGCTTCCCTGAAAGACATACCCTTTCTGACCAAATAATCAGCCATATCCGTCGCGTTCATGTACCCGTTCTTAGCTGAATTTCTCATATTCTCCTTATTGAACTTTATCGCCTTCATCATACCATCAAATACCTTTACACAGGCCTTGATGGTATCTATCCCATCAAATACAGCTTCTTTATCCTCCTGCATGTCTTTATTGTAAGCCAGGGGTAGACCTTTCATGAGCGTCAAAAGCGTTATCAAATCCCCGTAAACCCTTCCCGTTTTGCCCCTTATGAGTTCCGCTGCATCGGGATTTTTTTTCTGGGGCATCATGCTGGACCCTGTAGCAAAGCTATCGTCTATTTCTACAAAACCGAATTCCTTAGAGTTCCACAGTATCAGTTCTTCACAAAAGCGACTTAAATGCATCATGATTATAGAAGCGGCACTTAAAAACTCTATAGCATGATCTCTGTCGCTGACGGAATCCAAGCTATTCAATGTAACTCCATCAAATCCCAACAGCTGCGCGGTATATCCCCTGTCCAGGTTATACGTGGTACCCGCCAGGGCTCCTGATCCCAATGGCGACACGTTCATTCTTTTAACACAATCCTCTAATCTTCCCATATCCCTCAAAAACATACAGCAATAGGCCACCAGATGATGGGCCAGAGTAACTGGCTGTGCCCTCTGCAGATGGGTATATCCCGGCATCAAGGTATCCACATTGTCTTCTGCTATATTAAGAAGGGTATTCACCAGAGATCTTAAAAGCCTTAATATGTCCTTTATCTCATCCCTCATATAAAGCTTGAGATCAACCGCAACCTGATCGTTTCTGCTCCTGGCGGTATGCAGTTTCTTCCCAGCTTCTCCTATCCTATCGGTCAGTAGCGCCTCTATGTTCATGTGAATGTCCTCATTTTCCCGCGTAAACTCCACTTTACCCTCTTTTATATCGTTCAATATACCGTTGAGGCCCTCAATAATCCTTTTAAGTTCCTCTTCGCTCAGTACACCGGCCTTGTGCAAAGTCATGGCGTGGGCTATGCTTCCTTTTATATCCTGTTCGTACATTCTCCCATCTACATCTATAGAGGCATTGAATTCTTCCAAAAGTTTATCCGTATCCTTTTCAAATCGGCCTCCCCATAGTTTCATTTTGTCTTCCCTTTCTCCATCAAAGCCTTAATTTTCAAAGGCAGGCCAAAGAGGTTTATAAAGCCTTCTGCATCTTTCTGATTATACACCTGGTCTTCGCCAAAGGTAGCAAATTCCTGGCTGTACAGCGAATAAGGTGACTTAACACCAGCCAGAATACAACTTCCTTTATACAGTTTCAGCCTGACGGTACCAGTTACGTTTTTCTGCGTCACGTCTACAAAGGCGTCCAACGCCTCCCTGAGGGTTGTAAACCACATGCCATCGTACACCAATTCCGCGTACTTGTGAGCTACCATATCCTTAAACCTCATAGTCTGCTTATCCAGTGTCAGCCGCTCCAATTCCATGTGAGCTATATATAAAACGGTTCCCGCAGGGGTCTCATATACGCCCCTGGACTTCATACCCACCAGGCGGTTTTCCACGATGTCCGCTATACCTACGCCATTTCTCCCCGCTATTTCATTGAGCACCCTTATGAGCTCCACAGGCCCGTACTCGACTCCGTTGACTTTATAAGGTATTCCCTCTTTAAAATCTATTTCCACGTATTCAGGTTCATCAGGAGCCTGGGTAGGCGGTACTATTATCATATAGAGGTCGTCTTTAGGCTCATTCCACGGGTCTTCAAGGTCTCCCCCTTCATGGCTTAAATGCCATAGATTTCTGTCCATGCTGTAGGGCTTTTCTTTAGTAACAGGCACAGGTATACCTTTCTCCTGTGCATACTCTATCTCATCTTCCCTTGACTTAAACTCCCACTCCCTCCACGGCGCAATAACTTTTAACTCGGGGGCTAATGCTTTTATAGCGAGCTCAAAGCGAACCTGGTCATTGCCTTTGCCCGTGGCGCCGTGACATATGGCTTCCGCTCCTTCTGCCAATGCAATGTCCACCAGCTTTTTGGCGATCAACGGCCTGGCAAAAGACGTCCCCAAAAGGTACTTGCCTTCATATATTGCTCCTGCTCTCAGCGTAGGGAATATGTAATCAGTTACAAACTCCTCTACTACATCTTCCACATATACTTTGGACGCGCCGCTCTTCAGTGCTTTGTCTTCAATTCCCTCCAGCTCGTCTCCCTGACCTACGTTTACACAAACCGCAATCACTTCGTAACCATACTTCTCTTTTAACCACGGAATTATAACAGATGTATCTAATCCTCCAGAATAGGCCAAAACAACCTTTTTATTTCCCTTCATCTCGTTTACTCCCCTCGCATATAAAATCTTTGTATTATTATACATTAATATTTATATTTATGCAATACATCGGATTCACAATTTATTAACAAATAAATCACAAATGCGCCATAATTATAAATTATAATCATCTAACAATACAATTTATAAGGGGAGGGTATCGTGAAAATACTGAAATTTTTCAAAAAGCACATCCCACTGATCCTCATCGCGCTCATCGCCATCGGTGGCTTATCCTATTATTACGCATCCAGCCATAAAAAAGCAACCCAACAGCAGCTTCCTACAGTCATAGCGAGAAAAGGCAACATATCCGTCACAGTAACCGGCAGTGGGCCTGTGCAACCTATTAAGACGGCAAACATTTTATCACAGGTAAGCTCTACGGTGTTAAAGGTCAATTTTAGCGAAGGTGACCGCGTAAAGGCAGGAGACATTTTGTGCGTACTGGATAACTCATCTTTTACAAGCAACATAAAAAACAGCGAGCTACAACTGGAGCAAGCCAAAATGAATCTGGAAGGTGCTGAAAAAAACTCCGATAGCCTAACGATAAGGGCTCCTATATCAGGTTACATTTCCAGCTTGTCAGTACAAAAAGGAAATTCTGTAGCTGCAAATACGGCCATTGCAACTATACAGGATACCAGTAATCTTACCGTCACAGCCCCCTTTAGCGAAATCCTCGCCAGCAAACTAAAAATAAGTGATAAAGCCTATGCCCAGATAACTGATGGATCGTCGCAGGTAAAAGGCTATGTAAACCACATCAGCGCCAGCTATTCGTATAAAAACGGCATAAAAGCCAGAGACGTGAGCATCCAGTTTAAAAACCCAGGTTCACTCCAGTTAAACACCGAGATGTACATATTCGTAAATACCCCTCAAGGTAAATCGTATTCACTGGCCCCAGGCTCTGTACAGGCATCAAATACCTCCAGTGTCTTATCTCAGGTAGCAGGAACTATAGCATCTCTCAGCGTAAACCCGGGCGATTACGTCCAAAAAGGAGACATCATAGCTACCATCTCTAGCGACAACGTAACCAGCAACTTAAAGCAGGCTCAGTTACAATATGAAATAGCATTAAACAACTATAATTCCCAGCTAAGCGCCCTTGACAATTACTCAATAAAAGTACCTTTTAACGGAGTGATAACGTCTTTTCTGGTAAACCCGGGAGATGGGGTAAAAGAAGGGCAGCAAATAGCCACCATAGCCGATACATCTGGTATGAAGTTCACCATCCCCGTGGATGAGCTGGATATCTCAAACATTAAAGTGGGTCAGAATGTAACAGTCACATTAGACGCCATTCCAGGCAAAACGTACAGCGGCAAAGTAAGCAAGGTTGCAGAACAAGGCACGTCGCAAAATGGCGTCACTACCTACAACGTGGACATAACCATAGACAACCCTGCAAACGTTAAGATAGGAATGAACGCCAATGCCGAGATAGAGGTAGCTGTTGCCAAAGACGTGATAGTATTGCCCCAGTCCGCCATAATCAAGTTAGGTGGACGCAATTTCGTCATTCAAAAGAAAAACATACCTGCCGATTTTGACATAACAAGGCTTACTTCGCTTTTGAGGCAGTCCACGAGCTCTACATCCGGCTCTCAACCCTCAGCAAGGACGGGCCAGTTTACCAGTTTCCAATTCGCCAGAGGAAATAATAGCAGAAACAGAAATGCAGGTGGTTACACGCGCTCACGTTCTAACAACTCCTTTAGAAATCTCTTAACCCCTGTGGAATTGGGATTGTCCAACGACAATATGGTAGAGGTAAAAAGCGGTTTGGACGAGGGAGCCGCGGTAATCCTGCCTTATTCTATAAGCAGTAATAACAGCAGTCAAAGCGGTCAGAGCCAATCAAATAGCAGACCCGGAGGAGGTTTTGGCGGAGGCTTCGGAGGAGGTTTCGGTGGTGGTTTTATGGGTGGACGTGGGAGGTAATAGACGTGGCAGTGATATATCTAAAAAATGTATGCAAGTACTATAAGATGGGTGAAGAAATAGTAAAAGCCCTTGACGATGTTTCTCTGGAGATTGAAAAAGGCTCTTTTACTACAGTGATTGGCCCTTCAGGTTCCGGCAAATCCACTCTCATGAATATCCTGGGGTGCCTGGATGTGCCCACATCCGGCACGTATATTTTAGATGGCGTGGATACTAGAAAAATGGATGACGATGAACTCTCCGCCATAAGAAACAAAAAGATAGGGTTCGTCTTTCAATACTATAACCTTCTACCCAAATTGACAGCAATAGAAAACGTGGAGCTGCCCCTCATATATGCAGGCGTCCCTAAAAGCAGGAGGTTAAAAGCCGCCAGACAACTGTTAGAGTCAGTAGGCATGGGCTCAAGGCTATACCATTATCCATCGCAGCTGTCAGGAGGGCAGCAGCAGAGGGTCGCCATCGCAAGGGCGCTGGTAACAAACCCTGAAATCATCCTCGCCGACGAGCCCACGGGTAACCTGGATTCCAGAAGCGGAGAAGAAGTGATGAAGATACTTGCCATGATCAATGAAAAAGAGAAAAAGACAATAGTGCTCATAACTCACGACATGAAAATCGCAAGTTACGGTAAAAGGCTGATCATGATATCCGACGGGAAAATAGTAAGACAGGAGGAAAATCATGCGTAGAATGTATGAAGCTTTTATAATGTCGATAAAGAACATCCTGTCTAATAAAGTGAGGTCCTTTTTAACAATGCTGGGCCTTATAATCGGCGTCTCCTCTGTCATCATTCTCACCTCTTTAGCTCAGGGCGCCACGGCAAAAATCGTGAACAACATAAAAAGCATGGGCACTAACCTCATAGTCGTAAACATAATGAGGGGAGAGAGTTCAAGAGACATTGCGTATAGCGATATACAGAATTTCCAAAAAGAAAACAGCAGCCTTATAAGCGGCATCGCTCCTGTCGTCAATGGCGATGTCACCATAAAATACATGGATAACTTCTACAATACATCGCTTATAGGCACCAATGAACAGTACAGCGGAATTCAAAACATAACCATGGCATCAGGAAGGTTTATAAGCCAGGACGACGTAACGATGAGGCGAAAAGTAGCCGTGATAGGTTCATACGTGGCGAGAGAGCTCTTTGGATTTAGCAACCCCATAGGCCAGAACATAAAAATCAACGGCAATATACTGAACATAGTAGGTGTGATGCAGGAACGGCAAGGATCTACTCAAGGTTCAGAAGACGACCGAATAATCATACCCGTTACCACATGTCAACGGCTTCTTCAAAACGCATTTATAAGGACGTATTACATAGAGGCAAGCAATGAGCAAGCGGTAAATACAGTGTTTAACATTATTCAGGAGTATCTTTTAAACCGCTTTAAATCCTCCAATGCCTTCAGGATATTTAACATGCAAAATATGCTGGACACCCTTTCTAACAGCACCAGGACTCTGACACTGCTCCTTGGCGCCATAGCATCCATATCCCTCATTGTAGGCGGCATAGGCATAATGAACATCATGCTGGTATCAGTAACAGAAAGGACCCGGGAAATAGGTATAAGAAAGGCTATAGGAGCAAGGCGAAAGGACATTGTCATGCAGTTTTTAATAGAGGCTCTGGTATTATCAGGGGTAGGAGGACTTACAGGAATTGTATTAGGAGTCGCTATATCCATGTACCTCAATAAAAGCGGTATAATGGCGGCGATAGTCTCCCCATCGTCGGTAATAGTGGCGTTTCTATTTTCCTTAGGAGTAGGTATTGTATTCGGTTCGTACCCAGCATCTAAGGCATCCAGATTAAATCCCATTGACGCTTTAAGATATGAGTGAGGTGAAAAATCAATGAAATCAAGGTTATTCGTAGCCCTGTGTATTCTGTCGATCCTGATTGCAGGAACTACAGCGACAGCCTATGCCAGCTTTAAAGACATTCCATCGTCAGCAGTCGACGAAAATCTGATGCTTGAGAGCCTTTCACAGCTCGGCATAATAAGCGGCTTTCCCGATGGTACATTTAGGCCCAACAACGCTGTCACGCGGGCTGAATTCGCTAAAATGGTCATTACAGCATTGAGGATTTCCCCGGCAAACTTAAGCAGAGGCCAATTATTTAAGGATGTGCCTTTGCAAATGTGGTACTACAATTATGTCACAGAAGCAGCGTTAAACGGGCTTATAAGCGGATATGCTGACGGCACCTTTAAGCCCAATAACCCTATATCCTACCAGGAGGGGCTTGCTATACTCATACGCGCTCTCGGGTATAGCGACAGTGACTTAAGCGGTATATGGCCCGCTAACTACATTAACAAGGCCAGTGAGCTGGGACTTACAGATGGCATTTCCCTTAATCCGGAAAATAAACTGGACAGAAAAACCACTGCCATACTCATAAACCAATTTTTATTATTGAACAAAAAAGGCTCCCAATCCACCGTGGTAGAAACAACAAACAACATGAGCCTTAAAGATTGCATTATCACCGGCACCAGTCAAATCAATAGCGCTCTTTCTCAAAACGAAGTGGAAACAAATACAGGTATTTACCATATCAAAGCATATCCTGTAGATCAGATTATAGGATATGAGGTTAAGATGCTTGTAGACAACAGCGGAAATGTAAAAGCCATATTCCCTGTAAATGAAAGCAACAGAAAGGTGTACACAGTGGACTCGTATATATCCAACCAAGCTGACGTCCACGAAGTAAATGGGAGTAAATCCACCTTGACTCTGGAAGGTTATTCTAATTACTATTACAAAGGCCAAAGCGTTCAAATGAACACCTTTATTCAATCCATTAAGGTAAACTCTACCTTGATTAAAAACGTAGACAGTCAGGGACACAACTACCTGGTATTATTAGACCCCATCGTAAACGGCCCTTATATTTCACCGTCAGACTATTACGCAGGAATGAGCATCAATGGCGTTAAATTAAATAGCGCCAATGTACAGGTAATAAAGAACGGTAGCAAGGCTACCTTAAACGACATCAAAAAGTACGATATAGTGAAATTTCTCAGTGATTTCCTGAACACGCAAAAAATACTTTACGTAGATGATTACAAAATCACAGGAAATATCACAGCTATAAAGCCTGGAAGCTACGCAGCAACTCAGGTTTTAGTAAATGGGGTTGCGTACAACATTGGCAGCAGCACAGCGCAAAATAAACTAAAAAGTTTATACAATGTAGGAAGCAGTGTCACGCTGCTAATGGACCAAGATAACAACGTCATAGACATCATACCTCCTGTGTACTCGGATGTATCTGATATAGCCGTAGCGCTAAAGGCCGATACAGAAGTAGATTATTCTGCAGGCCCAGCAGGAGGAGCTATTGGCACGGTAACGCTATTTACGCCATCGGGCCAGCAGGTAACATATAAGACATCTCAGGACGCCACGTCCTTTGTAGGCGAGGTCGTCTCTTATAAAGTCGATAGCAACGGTTACGTCACGCTGAATTCCGTATCTGTAAATACGTCTGATGTAACCATCGACCAGTTGAACGATACAATAAACGGCAGAGATATTTCGTCTGATTCCATTTTCATAGACGTATCAGAAAACAACGGCGTGTACACAGCAAAGCTCGTACAGTTCTCCGATTTGCCAGCGGGGACATTTGACAGCGACGTCCTGGCTTACGAAGTAATAGACAGCAACTTTGGCGATGTACGCCTCGCCATTTTTAACGATATTATGAGCTTAAAGCCGGATTTCGGAGTGGTTATAGAAGCAACGCCTATATTTGCCAATGGAGTGCAGACGGGCTCAAATATCACTCTGCTTTCTACTCAAGGTACAGAGCGAATAAGTACCAATATCTTAAACCTCCAAGTAGGGGATATAGTATCTATAAGCAATCAAGCAATTCAATCCCGCCTCAAGCCTATTCAAAAAGGTGGTTCCGCAACAGCCGTGGACAACAGCAGGATAAAAGTAGATGACAAGATATATAACTTATCTTCAGGTGTATTGGTTGTAAAATGCGATAGCCCTAACAACGAGTACAGCATTTCATCGCTGGCAGAACTCAATACATTGATCCAGCAGGGCAAAGCAGACGACGTATACCTGTACAGCACAGACGGCAATTACGTCAACGTGATAATAGTATACAGAGATTAACAAAAAAGCCGCAGAAGAATTTTTGATTCTTTTGCGGCTTTTTAAAGATATTAGTTTTTATTCTTTGACGTTATATCAAACCATACAGCTATCAAAAGTATTAACCCTTTAACAACATATTGCCAAAATGGCGATGCATTAAGCATACTCATTCCATTATCGATACTTGCCATAATTAAAGCGCCTATTAACGCCCCTGTTACAGAACCACTACCGCCCATAAGACTGGCACCACCAATTACACATGCCGCTATTGCATCTAATTCCGCATTTTGACCGGCAGAAACAGATGCTGCATTTAACCTTGACGTCAGTAAGATTCCTGCCACGGCTGCTAATAATCCATTTATGGCAAATAGCGTCACAATCATCTTTTTGATGTTTATACCAGATAATTTGGCAGCTTCCATATTTCCTCCTATTGCATACACTCTTCTTCCAAATACGGTTTTATTGGATACGTAAGAAAAAATCAAAGCCAAAACTATCATTATAAGTACAGGCAAAGGGATACCTTGATAAGAATTAAGTATTATTATAGATATACCTACTAAAACTATTAATACCACTATCTTAAAAATATCAATATTAAGTGGAGCAACTTCTATCCCATACTTCACCTTAGATTTCCTGCTATTGAAAATGCCATATATTATAGCTATTGCTGCCAAAATACCTAAAAAATACCCGCTTGCATCTGTCAGATACGCCTGTCCTACAAATTGAAAATCTGAACTCAGCGGTGCTATTGTTAAGCCTTTACTAACTCCAATAAGAATTCCTCTAAATAGTAACATACCCGCTAATGTTACGATAAAAGCCGGCACATTTCCATAAGCAACCCACCAACCGTTCCATAACCCTAGTATCAAGCCTAGTAGCAAAGTAATAAGCATGGATAGTATTCCATTTACTTTTAACCATACGTTTAAAATCGCCGCAATTCCGCCTAATAATCCTAATAAAGAACCAACCGATAAATCTATTTGCCCTGCTATAATTACGAATACCATTCCTACCGCTAAAACACCTGTTGATGTCATTTGACTAAAAAGGTTAGAAATATTCCTAGATGATAAAAATTGCCCATTAGTAGTTAAATAAAAAATAATCCATATCATTATAAGTGCCAGCGCTATTGTATATGTTCTTATATTAAAGTTAAATCTTTTTTTGGTTTCTTGCACACCATTTTTAACCTCAAGCATCAGACGTTACCTCCTATCGCTTTGCTCATTATCATTTCTTGCGTAACATTTTGGTTAATAAATTCTCCTCTAATTTCTCCCTCGTGCATAACTAATATTCTATCGCTCATTCCAATTACTTCCGGCAACTCTGAAGATACCATGATTATTGAGATGCCTTCTTTAACTAATCGATTCATTAATTTATAAATTTCATATTTAGCACCCACATCTATTCCACGAGTCGGTTCATCTAAAATTAACACTTTAGGCTTTATAAGAAGATTTTTTGCCAAAACCACTTTTTGCTGATTTCCCCCACTCAGACTTTTTACAGGCATTTCAAAATGAGCAACTTTTATTCGCAGTTCATTTATAAATTTTTTTACATCTAATATTTCTCTGTATAAATTAACATAGTCAAACTTTTCGCGATAGCTTTCAATATTTGATAACGTGACATTCTTTCTGACAGACATTGAACCAATAAGTCCTAATCCTTTCCTATCCTCTGGTACCATAGCTATACCATAATGCAAAGCATCCCCAGGATTTTTAATAATTATTTTCTTACCCTCTAAATAAACCTCGCCCGTGAAAGTTCCGGGGTATGATCCAAAAATACTAGACATCAACTCCGTTCTCCCCGCACCTATCAGTCCAAATACGCCAAGAATTTCCCCTTTCTTCAAGCTAAAACTAGCATTTTTTACAACTTTTTTATTTGAATTATTTATATCAAATACATTAAAATCCTTTACTTCAAAACAAATATCCCCTATTTGATGTTCTTCTTTTGGAAACAAATTAGACAATTCTCTACCTACCATCATTCTTATAATTTGGCTTTGAGTCAAATTTTGCATGCTCTCCGTATTAATAGTCTTTCCATCTCTAATTACTGTAACTGTATCTACTATATTAGCCACCTCATTTAACTTATGAGATATATATATACAAGTTACACCTTTGCTCTTAAGTTTTCTTAGTATATTCATGAGTACTTCAACTTCAGAATCTGTCAAAGAAGCTGTAGGCTCATCTAATATAAGCAAATTTGCATTTTTTGATAAAGCTTTCGCTATTTCTATCAATTGTTTTTGACCTATACCTAAATTTCTTACCTTTGTGTAAGGATTTATCTCAAGATGTAATTCATTTAAAAGCTCCTTTGTTTTTTTATACATTAAATTAAAATCTACTCTTCCGTGAATATTTAGTTCATTTCCCATAAATATGTTTTCGCAAACCGAAAGCTCATCGACTAGTGCTAATTCTTGGTGAATTATGGATATTCCAACCCTTTCAGCATCTTTGATATTGCGCAATATTAATTTTTCTCCATTGTAAAGAATTTCTCCAGTATATGTACCATAAGGATATACACCGCTCAATATTTTCATCAATGTTGACTTTCCCGCACCGTTTTCACCGCAAAGGCCATGTATTTCACCTCTTCTAACTTTTAAATTTACATTATCTAGTGCTTTAACTCCCGAAAATTCCTTGGTTATATTCCTCATCTCAAGAATAAACTCATTCATAAGAAATCACTTCCTCGCCAATAGTCTTGCAAAGGGAGAACGTCTGCCATTCTCCCTTCTAAATTATTATTTAGGCCATTGATCTTTAGGAACATTCCTATAAACATCTTCTAATTTGTGAAAACCATCTTTAATAATCGTATCGTACATATTGCCTTTATCTACCGCAATAGGTGTAAGCAAAATCGATGGCACATCAATTTTCCCATTATTCACTTTTCCATTCGTAGCCACCTTTTCACCTTTAGCTAATGCTACCGCTATTTCAGCTCCTTTTGTGGCTTCTTGAGCTATGGGTTTATACACTGTCATAGTTTGTTTGCCTTCAACAATTAATTGGCAGTTAGCTAAATCCGCATCTTGACCTGAAATAGGAACCTTACCTGCCAAACCTTGTTCTTCCAATGCCCTAACAGCCCCCAGCGCCGTACTATCATTAGCGGCGACAACCGCGTCAATTTTATTATTATTAGCCGTTAATGCATTTTGCATAATATTATATGCTTCCTGAGTCGACCAATCCTTTGCCCACTGTTCTCCCACAATCTTTATATCACCTTTGTCTATTAAAGGTTGTAGTACTTTCTTTTGTCCTTTCTCAAAAAGTTTTGCATTGTTGTCAGTTGGAGAACCTTCAAGCAAAAAATATCTTCCTTTTGGCTTTAATTTCGTAATAGCTTGGGCCTGTAATTCTCCCACGCGTACATTATCAAATGATACATAGTAATCCACATCAGCATTATTTATTAACCTGTCGTATGCTAAAACTTTTATCCCCGCCTTATGAGCTTGATCTACAATAGGAGCTATTGCCTGTCCATCATGAGGAATTATTACCAACACATCTACACCTTGAGCAATTAAATTTTGACTCTGTGAGTACTGGGTTTGTGAATCTCCGTTTGCAGATTGAACAAGCACATCGGCTCCCAATTGTTTAGCCCTTTGCACAAATATGTCCCTATCATGTTGCCATCTTTCAAGCCTTAAATCATCTATGCTGAGGCCTATTTTTATTTTGCCAGTTGTCTTTGTAGCAACTTTATCTGCTTGGCTTTCATTATTTGATTGCTGATTATTTGCAGTTTTTATACACCCTGAAAAAGTAATCAATATAAAAGTAAAAAGCAGAAATATTGAAGTAAGTTTCAAAATAATTTTTTGCATTCTGCAATTTCCTCCTCTAATCATTTTACAAAACTTTTTAAAATAAAATACTTATTATGAGAAAAACAGCTACCACCTCCCTATTACAACAAAGACCTTTGTCTATCTTTTTAAACAAAGTTTACTAAGTTGCTACTATTATGTTACATCTCAGTAAAAACATTTTCAAAGCCCAAATTTGGCCAATTTCACCGAATATTCGCCGTTTTTTTTTTTTTCAGAATTTTGCTCACGATTTCTTACTTTCTCTCCATTTTTCTCTTCTCACACAAAGTTAAGATAAAAAATCTGGTCCGAAAGTGAGAGTTTTCTGATATCCCAGTCTCTCCTATAAAGATCAATCACCTTATAAGGCTGATTGAGATTCTTTATAAACCTCTCAAATTTATTGTCAAGCCATGGCGGCGTCCATGCTCCTGATCTACAAATGTGCACAGCTACTGTGTATATGCCTTCAGGTAAGAATCCTATATCCCTGTAGTATCGGATTGAAAACAGCTTATTAAAGTCTCTAAAGTCCTCCGGCTTTTCAAAGGTATAAGGACTGTATATTATGTGGGCCTTCTTTATTTTACCTTCATTTAACAGCTTTCCCAGCCAGTTAGCACAGTTCAACTCGAAATCAACTGAGTTCACTCCTGCATAACCTAAATCAGCGTGTGCATCGAAAGAGTACACTTCTTCACACTCATTGGCTCTGGCAATGTAATAGGATAACATATGAGATTCTGACACAAACACTTTGATATTCTTTACAAAATCAAAGTGTTCTTTTATTTTGGCCCAAAAATCCTTCAATCCAAAAGCTATATCTACTGACTTTTCCAGATCCTCACCTTTTAAAGCACTTTTTATGTACCTTTTATACCAGATTGACACTATACTTTTCTGGTTTTCCATGTAAGAAGCCAGCCACTCTCTTTTCAAAGGGATGAAGTAATCCCAGTCTATGCTTAAAAGACTGCGTCCCATACTCACCACCTATTGATCCCACGGGGCTTGCGCTTTTTCCTCTCCTTTCACCCAAATCATTAGCGCCATTATTAACTACAGCATTTATAACCTGTTCTTCTGTTACTTTGCTACAATAACATGCGTACTTAGGATTAGCGCCTTTTTTAAACCATATTGGGATTTTTATTTGATTTTTGCTGAATACTACATTGTTTGGTTATTATAATAAGCAATATCACATTCTCTATTCATACATATGTAATAATCTGTATCTCCCACCTGTTCTCTAAAGGCATTTATAACTAAATGTTTTACAGTTATATTTTTAACTTCAACCCGGCCTTTTACACATGGGACATTCGTTTGACATCTTACTTTTACCTCCCAAGCACAATATAAACCACTTAAATTATATCATTAATGTTACAACTCTCTATTATCGCGGGATTATTTACACATTAACAAGAAAGGATTTTATTAGCAAATACTTAAAATAGCCAATGAAAAGGGAAAAAAAGTCAAGGAGCTGCTTAGTGTACCTGTTCTCTTGGCACTACATTGTTTAAGGTCTTTCCACTTTTCTCTAGCAGCTCCTATAAAAAATATTTTCGCTATATATTCGAGATCAAACCGAGCAATTGCCTAAACTATAGCCTTAACCATGCCTCCATCGACATTGATAGCTTGGCCGGTAATGTAACTGGCTTTTTCAGACGCCAGGAAGGCAATCACATTGGCAATTTCCTCAGGCTGCCCGTATCGTCCCAGCGGAATGTTGCTAGAGGCATAAAATTCGATGGCTTCCTCTTTTGGTTTACCTAAAATCTTGGAAAGTTGATCTCCCAATTGACCAGGAGCTTCCCATAAGGGAGTGCGAATGGGTCCAGGGCAGACGGCATTGACCAGAATGTTATCTTTGGCCAGATAATTGGCAAATTCTTTGGTAATCATGTTAACAGCTGCCTTGATCGTGTCGTAATCAAGCAATCCACCGGGTTGTTTGCCAAACATGGAAGAAATATTTATTATTCGCCCCCATTTGGCTTTTTGCATGTACGGGGCCACCGCTTTCGTAAGGCGAATGACAGCAAATAACATCAAATCAATATTGCGCCGGAACTCTTCCTCAGGAAGCTCCATCGGATCACTCAAACGTCCTGTTCCAGCATTGTTAACCAGGATATCAATTCGCCCAAATTTATTAGCTACTTGAGTCACAAAGGCATCCGTCTCTGCTAATTTAGTAACATCGACTTTTTGGGCGAGAACCTGAACACCTTTTTCTTTAAGCTCAGATGCAGTCTGCTCGAGAGCCTCGGTGTTGATATCACATATAGCCAGGTTACATCCCTCAGCAGCCAAAGCCATCGCAGTAGATTTTCCGATACCCTGAGCAGCTCCCGTAATTAAGGCTACTCGTCCTTTTAATCCAAGATCCATAATCTTTTTCCTCCTTTTGAAAAGTATAGACCACATTGCCGTGAATTGGCGAACTTCGCGCTCCTAATAAAACCATATTGAAAGCCCCATGGCACGCAACCGGGTTGTCCAACTCCGCTACTGCTGTAACCGATTTCCCCATCCTGTGAAAATATCTTTATTTTATAGTTTACTACATTGTTTTTTGTTTTTCAATACGCTCTTACTGGCATCTCCGGATATTGAGCCTACGCCTAAGCAACTATAAAACCAAATCGCGTTATAGTTTTATTTTTTTGTTTACAAAATCGCAAAATAGTATTATAATTAATGTCACAAAATCTTATATGAATACTCGGGATAAAATAAAGGAGGTGAAATAATTGCGAGAGAAGATGAGGTTAATATTGCCTGTACTTGTGCTGTTTATTATTTTAGCAATTGATTATTTTTTGCCCAACACACAAGGTTTTACGAAACCTAAAGAATATCCTTTATTTTTATTATTTTTAATTGTCGTCTATCTTTTTTTAATGGTATTTTCTTTTAAAATAGCAAAAGTAAAAGACGAACTTCATAGGCTATCACCGCTATTATGTGTGGCATTTTCTATTATGGGTATATGGGATATTGTAACATCTAAATACAATTTATTACCCCTTCCATATTTCCCCGGGCCTGAAAAGGTATTTGGCGATCTTTTTTCTGACTGGAAATTGCTACTTATAAGTGCCCTTTACTCCTTAAGGCTTCTATTTATTGGCTACATAATAGGGGTACTATTAGGATTTATATCCGGTGTACTAATGGGATGGAGTAAAAAGTGCTATTACTGGTTAGGACCTTTATTGAAAATAATTGGCCCGATACCGGCGACAGCATGGATTCCCATATCAATGGCACTTTTTCCTACAAGCTTCATGGCAAGTGTGTTTATTATAGTACTGGCGGTATGGTTTCCAGTTACTGTGATGACCAGCTCCGGTATTGCCAATGTACCTGCTTCTTATTTCGAGGTTGCAAAGACATTGGGAGCAGATGAGAAGTACTTAATCTTTAACGTGGCAATACCAGCATCACTTCCAACGATCTTTATTGGACTCTTTATGGGACTTGGTATGGCGTTTTTGACATTAATTGTTTCGGAGATGCTTGGAGTTAAAGCAGGTCTCGGGTGGTATATAAATTGGGCACAAGGATGGGCAGAATATAGCAAGGTATATGCAAGTCTTTTTGTCATAGCCCTTATATTCTCGACCCTTATAACTGCCTTATTCAAATTACGAGATAAAATTCTAAGCTGGCAAAGGGGGTTAATTAGATGGTAGAAAATTACAACACTTATGAAAAAGGAGTATTATCTGAGGGTGAGATCAAAATCGTAGGCGTAAGTAAATCCTTTGCCAGTCCAGACGGCAAAAGAGTAATAGCACTTAACGGCATTGACCTCACCATCAAACCCGGTGAGTTTGTCTCCATTGTTGGCCCCAGTGGATGTGGGAAATCCACTCTTTTAAGGCTGATAGCAGGACTTGATACCCCGAACGATGGTGAAATATACCTTGATGGAGAAAAAATAAAAGGACCTCACTATGAAAGGGGTCTCGTTTTTCAAGATCCGACACTTTACCCATGGCTTAACGTGTATCAAAATGTTGCCTTGGGATTAAAAGCTCGGAAATTATTCAAAAATAGAAAAGAAGAAGTCCAAGATTATATAAACCTCGTTGGACTTCAAGGTTTTGAAAAAACATATCCTCATCAACTGTCAGGTGGTATGGCACAGAGGACAGCTCTTGCAAGAGCCCTTGTAAATCACCCTAAGGTTTTGATGCTGGATGAACCTTTTGGAGCACTGGATGCTTTTACAAGGGTAAAAATGCAGGATGAGCTCATGAGAATATGGAACAAAAGAAAGACTACCATGGTTCTTGTTACCCATGATATAGAAGAAGCCATTTACTTAAGCGACCGCATTGTCGTTATGACGCCTAGGCCCGGAAGCATAAAGGACGTAATAATTGTCGATCTGAAAAGGCCAAGAGCTCGGAATAATGAAAGTTTCTTTAGGTTAAAAACCAGAATAATTGAAATAATGAATTTTATAAAAGAGGATTAAGGGAGATAAAGGATAATAGAAGGAGGATGATTTTTATATGAAAAAACCTGTATTAATATTAATGGCTTTAGTATTACTTTTATCGGTTGTTATTGCAGGATGCTCAAACAAGACAGCCGAAGTTTCTAGCAATAAATTAGCACATGTGAGGATAGGGCATTATGGGGGAACTTGTGATGCACCTACATATGTCGCATATGAAAAAGGATTTTTTAAGAAAAATGGGCTGGATGTGGAGCTCGTAAAAGTTGACTTTAATACCCTTAAAGATGGAATAGGAACAGGCAAAATTGATGCTGTCAATGCTTCACC
Organism: Caldanaerobius polysaccharolyticus DSM 13641; assembly: GCF_000427425.1. Taxonomy (NCBI): domain Bacteria; kingdom Bacillati; phylum Bacillota; class Clostridia; order Thermoanaerobacterales; family Thermoanaerobacteraceae; genus Caldanaerobius; species Caldanaerobius polysaccharolyticus. Next base: position 711,737 of record NZ_KE386494.1, read on the forward strand.
AGGATTATTTAAACCTATAGAACAGGGTCTAAACATAAAGATCACAAATGGCATTCACACAGGATGCATACAGGGTGTCGTGCCTGTCAATTCTCCTATAAAATCCATTAAGGATTTAAAAGGCAAGACCATAGGGGTAGATGCAATCGGTGGAGTACCGATGGTATTATTATCAGCAGAGTTAAATAAATATGGAATTGACCCCAAAAAAGATGTAACATGGAAGGTGTACCCAGATGCCCAGCTGCAGCAGGCTATGGAAAAGGGAGAAATTGATGCGTTTGTGGCCTGGGATCCCTTTGGGGAACAGACAATAGAAGCGGGAAAAGGGCGCAACATTTTCGGAAATAACCATAATGATCAATATTGCTGCTTTGTAGGCATCAATGGCAAGGTTTTAAAAGAAAACCCAGATATAGCAAAGGCGATAACTAAATCATATGCAGAGGCAGACAAATGGATTGAGCAACATCCAGATGAAACCGCTAAACTGGAAGCTGATAAAAAATATGTACCTGGTGATGTTGAACTTAATGCAAAGCTTCTAAAAAGCTATGAATTTATATCAGACAAAAACAGAGCAAAAAAGAGCTTCAAAACACTGGTGACTTATATAAAGCAACAGAAAATACTTGATCCTACAACAGACATTAATACCTTTGTTAATAATGTTTTTGTTGACATAAAATAAGCGTAGTACCTGCCATATTTGCTCCGAAATCATCCAACACATAAAAAAGCCGCAGAAGAACTTTTAATCCTTCTGCGGCTTTTTTATATCACCCGCGCTTTTTAATCTCCAACGCCTTTAAAGCTTCTTCCACTATATCTTCAGGCGTAAGATGGTACAGCTTCAATAGCTCATCGGGCTTGCCAGACTGCCCAAATACATCCTTTATCCCTACCCGCCTTACGGGAACCGGTACCCTCTCGCTGACTACCTCGCATACCGCTGAACCTAATCCTCCTATCACGCTGTGCTCCTCTGCTGTCACTATCGCTCCTGTCTCCCACGCCGCTTTCACTATCAGCTCCTGGTCTATGGGCTTTATGGTGTGTATGTCTATCACCCTCGCGCTTACCCCTTTCTTCTTTAACTCTTCATGGGCTTCCAGCGCCGCTGCCACCATTATCCCCGTCGCTACTATGGTCACGTCGCTTCCTTCTCTTAGCTCTATCCCTTTGCCTATCTCAAACCTGTAGCTTTTATCATCGTATATCACAGGCACTCCCATCCTGCCCAGCCTGATGTACACAGGGCCTTTGTACTCGCACGCCGCTTTTACCGCAGCCCTCGCCTCTACATCGTCCGCTGGGTTTATAACCACCATTCCCGGTATCGACCTCATTATCGCTATGTCCTCTACAGACTGGTGGGTCGCCCCATCCTCTCCCACCGTTATGCCTGCATGGGTCGCTGCTATCTTTACGTTTAACCTGGGATAGGCTATGGAGTTCCTTATCTGCTCAAAGGCCCTCCCTGTGGCAAATATCGCAAAGGAGCTGGCATAGGGTATCTTGCCGCATGTGGCCAGTCCCGCTGCCGTACCTATTAGGTCTTGCTCTGATATGCCCATGTTGAAAAACCTATCGGGATATTTTTTTGCAAACTCTGCCGTCTTGGTGGATTTTGATAGGTCTGCATCTAGTACCACTACGTCTTTGTTGATCTCTCCTAGCTCTACCAGCGCTTTGCCGTAGGATTCTCTTGTCGCTATCTTCTCGCTCATCTCAATCCCCCAATTCTGTTAGTGCTTTTTTCATCTGCTCTTCGTTGGGTGCGCTCCCGTGCCATCCTACCTGGTTCTCCATGAAGGATACTCCCTTACCTTTTACGGTATGGGCTATAGCCGCTTCCCATACCATGCCTTCCTGTATCTCTCCGTCTCCGGCACTACCGCTCTGCGCATATCGCACATACACATACACAAAAAAAGCACGTTTAAATGCTTTATCCGTTCAAACGTGCTTTTTGAGACGCAATCATTCATAATATTTAACTGAAATATTTCTCCAAATCTTCCGGTTTTTCTATGTCAAATATGTCATCCGTTATTCTTTCTAAAACTTCACTGTCAGCACTTTTTATTAACTCCTCGTATTTCTTCGGAAGTTCTTTGAACTTTTTATTGAGCAACTTTAACACCATTTCCGCTTTGCCTTTCTCTACACCTTTCTCCATAATCATCTTATACGCCGACAGCTCTTCCAGATTAAGCATCTTCTCCACCTCCTCGAAAACCTTCTTTATGATTTCCCGATTATACACTATACTCGAAAGCAACTCCGCTCTAAACGCTATAGACCTCTTTCTGTCCACGTCCACAGGTGCATCTTTTATTAAGTCCACGCACATCTTGAGATACTTCTCTCCTGCTTCAGCCCTTTTCCTTCTGTCAACTATCGGCAAAACTGAATACAAATCAAAGTAGTTCGTCTCCGCTATATCCGAAAACCTAATTTCACCTATGTCTATTATCCTATATCTGTAATCGAGTTTGTTATCTCCTATCATATAGTTAATCTCGTTGTCCATTTTTGCTTTGTCCTTGCCTATATACAGCACCATCTGATACGGCTTGAGTTTGTGCTTCTCCATTATTTCCAAGGCATATCGCAGCATCCTGTACGGCATTGTTCTGTCGTTTTCGGACTGAAACTCTATATGAACGGCAATCTCTCCCGTATCTGTATCGCACTTAAACACCATATCGCTGTCTCTGCGTTCCACTTTAACAAACTCTATATTAAGTTCTTCCAGTTTCTTGAAGCCGATACCCGTTAAGTATACGATTATGTCGTCCGCTATATCTGAAAATATGCTCTTTAGAGTCAAATCGTACGTCTGAGGCATTCTATCCCCCTTTTCTTCTCCATCCTACATATTTATTATACCACAACAGACTGTCATATTAATATTCCTTCATGCGCTTACTATATGGACATGCAGTCCATAATTTAATCCCACCATTCTCTTGTACTGGCCCCCGGTTATTTGGACTTAAACGACTAATACTCCTCGGGCTCACATTATTTCTTAAAAAAACTTGCTCGGCGTCATATATCCTAGCGATTGACGTGGCTTTATCCAGTTGTATTCTATCATAAGTTTATCAAGCTCTCTGAAAAACGAGCCATAACCATCAAACTCATGCAACTCGACAAATTCCTCTTTCAATGTCCTGAAAAATCTCTCTATGTTCGGATTTCTCTCCGGTGATCTTACGGGTATTCGCTCGTGTAATACGCCATGGTCTCTACAGAACTCTCCAAACTCCTTGGACTTAAATTGAGAACCTATATCTGTTCGTATAGTAAGATTACCTCGAATACCTCTCGTAATCATGGATTTTAAAACTGTTTTTACAACCTCTCGGCCTGTTACGATAAAACCTGCTTTATACCCCACTATCTCGAGAGCATATGTATCTATACTATAATCCCTAGTACAAATACTACCCTTGGAAACAAGGTTAAGTATGTGATATCCATCTGCCAGTGATTATTTGGTGCATTCACTATAACCTTTTTGAAAGCTATCATAGGCAGGAGAAGGTCCATTTCTTCACATAGCCTGTAAACCTTCTTCTTGGCAAAAGAGCCGTTAGCTTCTTGTACCCATACCGAAAGAACGTACTCTTTGGAATCCCCGCAATTTTAAGAAGAAAGTCCAGATTTAAGTTTTATCAAGGGTACTCTTTGATATGCCATATTTTCTACATACGGCGATTTTAGTGGCAGAAGAGCTTTCAGCCTCTGCCAATATAGCGAGTTTTGCTTCGAGGGCAAAGTTTTTGTGTGCTGCCATTGCTTTTCAACCTCCCTCAAGAGAAATTTTATCATGTTGTGCGTTTTAGTCCAATTCTCTTGAGGGGCCAATAAGAAAAGTACTATACTTCGGGCTCAAAAAAAGCAGAAATATGCATAAAGAATAGACAAAAGCTTGATGAACCACATGGACATCAATGTCCTTATGCGTGCTTAACACTTGCGTGTCTTATATTTGTCCGCATTTTTCTCGCTGATTTCTGCCCAATTGTGATACGTCTTGCAGTACCTGCCATATTTGCTCCGAAATCATCCAACACATAAAAAAGCCACAGAAGAACTTTTAATCCTTCTGCGGCTTTTTTATATCACCCGCGCTTTTTAATCTCCAACACCTTTAAAGCTTCTTCTACTATGTCTTCAGGCGTCAAATGATATAGCTTCAAAAGCTCATCGGGCTTGCCAGACCGCCCAAATACGTCCTTTATCCCTACCAGCCTTACGGGAACAGGTACTCTTTCACTGACTACCTCGCATACCGCTGAACCTAATCCCCCTATCACGCTGTGCTCCTCTGCTGTCACTATCGCTCCTGTCTCCCACGCCGCTTTCACTATCAGCTCCTGGTCTATGGGCTTTATCGTGTGTATGTCTATCACCCTCGCGCTTACCCCTTTCTTCTTTAACTCTTCATGGGCTTCCAGCGCCGCTGCCACCATTATCCCCGTCGCTACTATGGTCACGTCGCTTCCTTCTCTTAGCTCTATCCCTTTGCCTATCTCAAACCTGTAGCTTTTATCATCGTATATCACAGGCACTCCCATCCTGCCCAGCCTGATGTACACAGGGCCTTTGTACTCGCACGCCGCTTTTACCGCAGCCCTCGCCTCTACATCGTCCGCTGGGTTTATAACCACCATTCCCGGTATCGACCTCATTATCGCTATGTCCTCTACTGACTGGTGGGTCGCTCCATCCTCTCCCACCGTTATGCCTGCATGGGTCGCTGCTATCTTTACGTTTAACCTGGGGTAGGCTATGGAGTTCCTTATCTGCTCAAAGGCCCTCCCTGTGGCAAATATCGCAAAGGAGCTGGCATAGGGTATCTTCCCACATGTGGCCAGGCCAGCTGCTGTACCTATGAGGTCCTGCTCTGATATGCCCATGTTGAAAAACCTATCGGGATATTTTTTCGCAAACTCTGCCGTCTTGGTGGATTTTGATAGGTCTGCATCCAGTACCACTACGTCTTTGTTGATCTCTCCTAGCTCTACCAGCGCTTTGCCGTAGGATTCTCTCGTCGCTATCTTCTCGCTCATCTCAATCCCCCAATTCTGTTAGTGCTTTTTTCATCTGCTCTTCGTTGGGTGCGCTCCCGTGCCATCCTACCTGGTTCTCCATGAAGGATACTCCCTTACCTTTTACGGTATGGGCTATCACCATGGTAGGTTTGCCCTTGGTCGCTTTCGCTTTCTCTACCGCGCTTTTTATTTGATCGTAGTCGTGTCCGTCTATCTCCAATACGTTCCACCCAAAGGCCTTCCACTTGTCTGCCACAGGCTTTATGGCCATGACTTGGTCGTTGGCACCGTCTATCTGCAGCTGATTGTAGTCTAAAAATGCCGTGAGGTTGTCCAGCCTGTAGTGGGCTGCGCTCATAGCCGCTTCCCACACCATGCCTTCCTGTATCTCTCCGTCTCCCAGCATCACGTACACCCTGTAGTCTTTTTTGTCCAACTTAGCAGCCAACGCCATGCCGTTGGCCGCAGACAATCCCTGCCCCAGGGAACCTGTGGTCATGTCCACACCAGGGGTGCTCTTCATGTCCGGATGACCCTGCAGTATGGATCCTACCTGCCTCAGCCTCATCAGCTCTTGTTTGGCAAAGTAACCCCTCTCGGCTAATACCGCGTATAGTGCCGGCGCTGCATGGCCCTTGGACAGCACAAACCTGTCTCTGTCCTCCCATTTGGGGTTGTTGGGATCTATCCTCATCACGTCAAAGTACAGTGTGACAAGAATGTCGGTAGCTGACAGCGACCCTCCGGGATGTCCGGATTTTGCCGCTGTCACAGCCTTTATTATGCTCTTCCTGACTTCTGTTGCGATGTGTGCCAGTCTCTCGTTATCCATGAATCTTACCTCCTACTTTATATCTTCAAATTGGCCTTCTTCCAGTCCTCTTTAAACCTCTGTATCCCCGCGTCTGTCAGAGGGTGTTTTATCATCTGCATTATGACTTTATACGGCACGGTGGCTATGTGGGCACCCAGTTTGGCGGCTTTAAGCACGTGTATGGGATGCCTTACGCTGGCCACGATTATCTCGGTGCTTATGTCGTAGTTTTTAAATATCTCGACTATATCCTGTATGAGCTGCATGCCCTCTGTGCTTATGTCGTCCAATCTTCCCACAAAGGGGCTTACGTACGTGGCTCCTGCCCTGGCTGCCAGCAGCGCCTGGTTGGCGCTAAATATGAGGGTCACATTGGTCTTTATCCCCTCTTTTGAAAGCACCTTAACGGCTTTAAGTCCTTCTGCTGTCATAGGGATCTTGATAACTATGTTGTTGTGAATTTTGGCCAGTTTTCGCGCCTCCTGTATCATGCCTTGGTGGTCATCGCTTATGACCTCTGCGCTTATAGGTCCGTCTACAATGGATGCGATCTCTTTTATTACTTCGATGAAATCCCTGCCCTCTTTGGCCACCAGCGATGGATTGGTGGTAACCCCTGCTATTACCCCTAAATCGTTGGCCTCTTTTATTTCCTCCACATTGGCCGTGTCAATAAAAAACTTCATACCCATCCCTCCCGTTTTTAATGTTTTAATACTGCTTCCAAAATCTTTTCAGTACTTAAACCTATATCCTCGGCTAATCTCAAAATAGTGTACCGCTGCCTCACTTCTTTAGCATTGAGCAAGGCATCGCCAAGCAACTGACGGTTTACGCCAATTTCATCCGGCATCTCCGGTGCGCTGATCTCCCGCAATATACCTCTTATATGAGCTCCAGAGGGGACATTTTCCTCTACCCATTTTTTCATACGCTCCCAGTTATCGCGTATTTTGTCCTGCCTTTGCCTTCTTTTTCCCTCATCAAGGTAAAAATTGTTCAAATCCCTTAAGACCTCATCGGCCATAGCACCGTAAGTGCTTTTTATTCTCAACTCATATTCTTCGCGGGTCTGAGATGCCCTATTCGACATCAACCTTTCTACCTCATCCGGCGCCAACGAAAAAATGTAATGATAAATCGCCGATACTATAGCGCTCATCACGCCAACCTTTGTCCCATGGAAATGCCGCTCTACTCCTGATGATATTTCCTTCATCTCTAAATAATGAGACAAGTGATGCTCCGCACCGGAGGCAGGGCGAGAATTGCCGAATTGCAGCATAGCAATACCCGACGTGACCAGCGCTTCCATCAACTCTTTTACCGCTTTTTTATCTCTATTCACAATACCCCTGGATGCCTTTACGCATTTTTCTATCGAAATTTTCACCAAACTTGCTATATCCTCCGAGTACGCTTCATCCGCCACAAGGCTGCTTATATACCAATCCGCCAAAGACGTGTATTTGCCCAGGATATCGCCAAAACCTGCCGTTACCATATCGTAAGGCGCCCGGGATATAATATCAACATCGCCAATGATAAAAACAGGGTACACAGCCGGATATGTTCTCTTAAAACCTTTAAAAATTAAAGGCGAAACAGACGATGCGTACCCGTCCATTGACGGTGCCGTAGCCACTATGCCATAGGGTCTATCTGTTTTAAAGCTTATAAACCGTACCAGGTCATTTATCGTCCCCGAGCCCACCGCCACCAAAAACTTCACATCTTTTTGCATTTTTATAAGGATTTCGCCTAAAGCGCCTTCATCAGGAACCAGCATACCGTCGCGTTCCAGAACGCACTCAGTTGCATCAAATCCCCCGTCTTTAAGCTGAGATATAACACAAGATCCCGCTGCTTTATATGTGTTATCATCGCATACAACCATAACCTTGGAATGCCCAACGCCTACTTTTTCCATTACATGCGCGATGCTTTTTACAGCACCATCTTCCACGAGAATTTCTTTTATAGGAATGGATTTATTCATGACTAAAAGATAAGCGCTAAAAAGCGCCCTAATTTCCCCCTCTCAATAGGCATTTTAAAGCTCAACTCTGGCTACCAATGGCTTTCTCAACCTGGATGCCCGCTGTGGAACTTCTCACTTTCAACTCAGGTTTTACACATATATTGATGGGTTCCTCAAAAGCTTTTCTGCCCATATCGATAAGCTTAAACAGGATCTTGGCCGCCTGCCTGCCCATCTCCTCTTTAGGGTGTATTATGCTGGTAAGCTTCACATCCGATAACACCGCATAATCAGAATCGTCAAATCCCACAATTGACACGTCATCAGGTATGCTTAAACCCAAATTCCTCAATGCCTCTATCACCCACATGGCTATCTGGTCGTTGTAGCAGACTATAGCCGTGGGCTTTTTACCTTCTCTCTCAAATAATTTGGTAACCATATACGACGGTTTTGTCCTCATCTCTTCGGTGGTATACCATATGATATTGTCCTCTTTAATCCTCACGCCGTACTCCCTCAGTGCCCTAACATACCCCTTATACCTGTTTAAACCCTGGTTGTCGTCGTTTTTAAAGACGCCCACAATATCGCGATGGCCCAGCTTTATAAGATGTTCTGTAGCCAAAAAGCCCCCACCTTCATCATCCTGTATTATATATGAAGGCTTTAATTCATCGTAATAGCTGTTTATGAATATATAGGGAATCCCTTTCTTTTTTAATTCCTCAAAATAGTTGAGGTTAATATGAGGAAGTGCGCTCTTTGTAGGCTCGATAATAATGCCTTTTATGTTCTTGGTAAGTATATTCTCTAATATATCAATTTCCCTTTCTATTCTGTTGTTGGTATTGTAAAGCAGTATGGTATAGCCTTCTTTAGAAAGCACTTGATCGACACCCTTTATTATCCTGGGGAAAATATAATCGTTTATATACGTGGTTATCACAGCGATATTTTTGCAATCAAAACTTCTGGCTGCCGATCGATCAGCGCAAAAAGTCCCTACTCCCTGTTTTCTGTAAATCCAACCTTCGTTTTCTAATTCGTCCAAAGCCTTTCTGACGGTATGCCTGCTCATGTGAAATCTGTTGATAAGCTCGCTCTCTGTAAAAACCGGATCGTGGGTATTTAAATTTTCTCTAATTATATACTCAATGATGTACTCTTTAAGCTGTTGATATTTTGGTACATTTGCCGCCAATACTATACATCCCTTCCTGACAATATCACGAACATACTATCCTTATAGAATTATACCATTTTTTCGCTCCAATATAAAGTCAAAATAACCAATGGGTTGTCATTACATTTGCATATCTTATTCAACCCTGCCCGTACTTTGTCATATACCTTTCGTGGGCCCTCTTAACCTCTTCTTCAGGTATTTCATCAGGCTGACCTAAAAGCAATGCCAGATGCACTGTTTTGGCCACATCCTCCACCATAACAGCAGCTTTAACCGCTGCCTCAGGAGACTTCCCTATTGTAAACACCCCATGATTTTTCATCAGGATAGCAGGGCTGTCCCCTATATACTTAACTATGGCCTTGCCTATCTCTTCCTCCCCTATTCGCGCATAAGGTCCTACCGGTATAGGACCGCCAAATTCATCGGCAATGGCCGTGAGGTAAACAGGTATAGGCCTGCCCAAAGCAGCAAAGCTAGTAGCGTACGGCGAATGGGTGTGCACAATTCCCATAACGTCTTCCCTGTGCCTGTACACGTATAAGTGCGTCGCCGTATCCACTGACGGCTTTAACCTGCCTTCTATCACATTTCCCTCAAGGTCCACTACCACCATGTCCTCAGGGGTCATCTCATCGTATAACACGCCGCTGGGCTTTATGACTACATACCCCGTCTTCTCGTCCCGACCGCTGACGTTGCCGCTGGTCATGGTGACGAGGTTGTTCTTTGGCAACATAAGATTCATTTTCCATACCCGTTCTTTTAACTCCTCAAGCATTGGCAACCCTCTCCTTTATAGCTTTTAACCTCTTCATCACATCATTCTGCCCTCTGCCAAAGTAATCGTGGAGCATTTTGTACTCCTTAAACAGCTCATCGTATACCTTCACGTTTTCAGGTATCGGCCTGTACACTGTATCCTTTAATCGAGGTATTACTTTTGCTGCTTCAAATATGCTGTCAAAACCTCCCCTCTCTTTGCCCGCTGCTACAGCACCAAACATGGCAGCACCCAGCGCCGGTGTTTGAGCCGATTGCGACACCTTTATTTCCAGGTTGGTTACATCAGCGTATATCTGCATTAAAAGAGGATCTTTTTCCGCAAGACCTCCGCAAGCATACAGCTCTTTTACTTCCACACCGCTGCGGTTAAACGCCTCTATAATGGTCCTGGTGCCGTAGGCCGTCGCCTCAATCAAAGCCCTGTATATCTCTTCAGGCTTGGTGGTGAGATTCATCCCTAGGATCATACCCGTAAGATCAGCATCTACCAGCACAGACCTGTTGCCATTCCACCAGTCTAAGGCTAACAACCCGCTCTGTCCCGGCTTTAAACTAGAGGCTTTCTCCCTTAAATACCCAAAAGCGCTAATTCCCCTTTCTTCGGCCTGTCTCTTGTATTCATAAGGAAGGCACGTCTCTACATACCATGCAAATATGTCCCCTACAGCCGATTGCCCAGCTTCGTACCCGTACAATCCGGGTATTATCCCATCCTCCACAACGCCGCACATGCCGGGCACCTCCACTTCTCTGTCGCCCAAGACCATATGGCATATGGACGTGCCCATCACCATGACCATCTTGCCCGGCGACGTCACTCCCACCGCAGGCACCGATACATGGGCATCCACATTACCCACTGCCACTGCCACTCCAGGATTTAAACCTATAAGTGACGCCATCTCCGGTCTCAATTCCCCTGCCTTTGTGCCCAAGGGATATATGTCCCTACTGAGCTTTTCATCAACCAGATTCTCTAGACGGGGGTCAAGGGCTTTGTAAAAATCACTGGAAGGATAGCCCTTTCGCTTGTGCCATATGGCCTTATAGCCCGCTGTACAGCTATTTCGCCTCTCATTGCCTGTGAGCATCATGACCACCCAATCGGTGGCTTCGATGAACTTATCTGCGGCTTCATATACTTCCGGCGCCTCGTTTAACACCTGCCAGACCTTAGGGACCAGCCACTCTGACGATATCTTGCCTCCATACCTTGAAAGGAAGTCCTCCCCTCGCTGGGCAGCTATCTGGTTTAACTTGTTGGCTTCAGGCTGCGCCGCATGATGTTTCCACAGCTTAACGTAAGCGTGAGGATTATGAGCAAACTCAGGTAAATCGCACAGGGGCGTGCCGTCTTTTTTGATGGGTAGTATGGTACAAGCTGTAAAGTCTATGCCGATGCCTATGACATCCTCCTTGTTTACCCCCGATTTTCTCAGGACATCGGGTATAATCACTTTGAGGACCTCGATGTAGTCGTCAGGGTGCTCCAGCGCCCAATCCTGACCCAGCCGCGTGCCATCGGGTAGCCTCTCATCCATAACGCCATGGGGATATGCCATCATAGACGAAGCTACTTCTTGGGCTGTGTCTATATTGAGCAGCAGAGCCCTGGCGGATTCTGTGCCATAGTCAACGCCTATAGAGTATTTAGCCATAAAAAATTCCTCCTTACCTGATACAATAGTTATTCGTATATTTATTTATATCACGTCAATTGTACGTACATTTAATATATTCTACATGCTTTTTAAAATTCCTCTTAAAAATAAAAATTTTTGTGTTGACAAAAACTGCATCAGAATATATAATTTAAAATAACAAAATCTTATCGAAATACTTGGATTTAATGATTGGAGGAAACACATGTACCATGTTAAAGCTTTGAAAGCATTGTCCGTTATATCGTTACTCCTTGCGATAATAACTTTTACCACAGCGTGCGATACAAAAACACAAAGCAAAAATTCCACTATAAGAATCGGTTTTTTCCCCAACATAACGCACTCGCAGGCGCTGATAGGAAAAGCCCAGGGTCAGTTTCAAAAAGCGTTGGGAGAGAAAAACAAGATTGAATGGAAGCAGTTCAACGCAGGTCCCGCTGAAATAGAGGCGCTGCTCTCGGGACAAATAGACATTGGGTACATAGGCCCAGGGCCAGCAGTAAATGGATACGCCAGGTCAAATGGTGAACTTCAGATAATAGCAGGAGCTGCAGATGCAGGGGCTATACTGATCTCCAGAAAAGACCTTAAAATCAAAAATCTCAAAGAACTAAGTGGAAAAAAGGTCGCTATCCCCCAGTTTGGAAACACCCAGGATTTGTGTTTAAGAGGCATACTCAAAGAAAATGGGTTGAAAGACATAACCAAAGGAGGAACAGTAGAGATCGTACAGGCCGAAAACCCCGATATAAAGGTATTACTGGATAGGGGAGAAATAGACGCCGCTCTGGTGCCAGAACCATGGGGCTCAAGGATGATAAAAGAAGTAAATGCCAACATAGTCCTGGACTACGACAGTATATTGAATAACGGAAATTACGCCACTGCTGTAGTAATAGCAAGAAAGGAGTTCATAAAAGAACACCCGGATATAGTAGAAAAGTTTCTAAAAACCCATGTAGAACTGACCGAATTTATAAACAATAATCGGGAAAAAGCAATGGAGATTGTAAACAGCCAATTAAACGAGTTGACAAAAAAGCCTTTGTCAGAAGACATACTCACCAGCTCATTTAACAGGCTTAAGATAACTTATGACCCTGAAAGAAACTCTGTGGTAGACTTTGTAAATCTATCACTGGATACCGGCTTTTTAAAACAAAAACCTGACCTCAAAGGGCTTTTTAACCTGGACATACTGAATAAGGTTTTAAAAGAGGAAGGCAGGCCGCAGATCAAATAGCCTAAAAGAAAGAGGTGTACATATTGAGCTTAAAAATCGCCAGTGTCAGTAAAAGTTTTGCAAATAAGCATGGGAAAAATCACGTCCTGTACAACATTGACCTTGAAATAAAATCAGGTGAGTTTATATGCCTGCTGGGCCCTTCAGGATGCGGCAAATCAACTCTTCTCAATATTATAGCCGGTCTAGAAAAGCCTTCAGAAGGCAGCGTATTTTTAAATGGAACTGAAATAAAAGGTGCAGGGCCTGATAGGGCAGTCATGTTTCAGGAATCAGCCCTTTTCCCCTGGCTTAAGGTCATCGATAATGTAGAATTCGGCATGAAAATGGCCGGGATCCCAAAAACAGAGAGAAGAGAAAAGGCGCTAAAATACCTTAAAATGGTTCACCTTACCAGATTCCAGAATTCACTGGTACACGAGCTGTCAGGAGGCATGAAGCAGAGGGTCGCCCTTGCCAGGGCATTGACCCTGGACTCTGAAGTGTTGTTAATGGATGAGCCCTTTGCTGCCCTTGATAGCCAGACAAAAAATATCCTATTGCTAGAACTGCAGCGCATCTGGCTGGAGACCAAAAAGACCATAATATTTGTAACCCACAATATAGAGGAAGCAGTACTGCTTGCAGACAGAATTATTGTAATGGCTGCTAATCCAGGAAGAATAAAAAAGATATACAATGTACAGCTGGCAAGGCCAAGGCAGTCGGGAAGTCTGGATGTGGCGTATATAGTAGCTGACGTAATGAAAGAATTGAAAGAAGAGGTGGAAAAGGTTGCAAAATCTGAGTTCGACGATGACTGGGATATTAAAAAAGACACTGTTTTATATAATGCTGATAGCAATCTGGGAATTGGCTTATAAACTTGGTGTCGATTTGCTGAAGATATGGAAACCGTACACATTTCCCTCCCCTCTTTCCGTATTTAGCACACTGGTAAGCCTAATAGCCGATAACAGCATTGGAGTCGCGGTGCTGGCCAGTATGAAAAGGCTTCTCATAGGCTATTTCATTTCACTGGTAATAGGTACTACCATTGGGCTAATTATGGCTCGCTTCAAATACCTGTACGAAAACTTAAACCCAATAATATTGGGGCTTCAAACCCTGCCAAGCGTTTGCTGGTTACCTTTTGCTATACTGTGGTATGGGTTAAGTGAAAGCGCAATTATTTTTGTAATAGCTATAGGCTCTACTTTCGCCATCGCTATCTCCATCGTATCAGGAATCAAAAACGTAAACCCTTTATACATCAGAGCCGCTAAAACCATGGGAGCGAACGGACTTAAAATATACTCCAATGTAATTATACCAGCCAGTTTGCCCAGCGTAGTCTCGGGGATGAAACAGGGATGGTCTTTTGCATGGAGGTCTCTTATGGCCGGTGAAATGCTTTACGCCACCAAGGGACTAGGACAGATCCTCATGGTGGGAAGAGATCTGGCAGATATGAGCCAGGTCATGGCGGTAATGATAGTAATAGTCGTGTTGGGACTTATGGTTGACAATTTGATTTTCGGAAAAGTTGAGACAAAAATAAGGTACAGGTGGGGCCTTGATAGGACATGACCTTTCACGGTTTTATCCTTTTGCCCCATACAGCTGTACCGTTCTGATCAAAGCCGGTAAATACCAGAGTGGGACGCCAATTTTCCCAGTCCCATGCCGGAATAACTTTGGCTGTTTCAATCCTGTATGCGCCTTTAAGTGCATGATCAGGATCATAAAAATACAGTTTTACATTATTTTTGCCACTAAACTCCCAATAATCTTTGCCGTTTCCTTTATCAATCTTGCCGTTTTTGAGGAGAGTAATAGTTGTCGAAGTCAGCTGAGAATTATCATCTTTATCCAACTCGATTATCTGCCAGTCCCCTATTACATCTTCTCTATTCAACTGTTGCTCAAATTCACCAGCATAACGCTCAGGGGATACCATAGGCCATCCGTCATCAGACCATAAAATTTTCCTCACATGAAGATAAGGCCAGTTTGTATCTTGATCCCCCCTCGCATGGTGAATTATATAGTAGTCGTTTCCGTCTTGCAGTACAGAATTATGTCCAGTAGCCACCCATCCATTGCTTCCCTCAAATTGATAACTGTTCAGTATTTTGGTGCCAGCATTTAAGCTGGTGTCCGTCATTAAGTTACCGTTGTAATCCGCATAAGGGCCATCTATTCTATCAGAACGCGCCACTCTTACGTTATAATCGTACATCAATGAATCAAAAGATGTAAAAAGATAATATTTTTTTTGTTGTTTATTATAGATAATATACGGGCCTTCAATAGCATCCTGTCCGCCTCGCCTGGCAATAAGCTTAGGCCTTGCGCCCTCCAGCGGCTTACCCGTTTTAGGGTCCAGCTGTATGATATATATACCACCGAAAAATGACCCAAAATCCATCCATATATTTCCATCAGCATCGTAAACTATATTGGGGTCCAGCGCATTCCACTCATCACCCTGCCTTGATTTTAAAACAGCTCCTTTATCTTCCCATGGTCCTTCTATGGATTTGCTGGTGGCAACACCAATAAAAGACTGATTTTTCCCAAAAGTTGATGCTACGTAATACAAGTAATATGTATCGCCTATTTTAGTAACATCTGGAGCCCATAAATTAGTTGCACCCGTCCACTTTTCTGCTTCCTCAGGCACCCCGTCCAAGGCATATCCTACCCATTGCCAGTGAATTAAATCTTTGGATTTTCGTACCTGTATTCCAGCTCGCGGCATCCCACCGACCTTTACATCTGTCGAAAATATATAATACCACTCTCCATCCTTAAAAATAGATGGATCATGCACATTCATCATGCCCCATTTTGCCTCGTCATTTATTATAGATGAATCATAAAGGCGATCCCGGGGAGGTTCTTTCGGGTAAATTATAGAAGAACCTCCGTTATCGCTAGAACAGGATGACACAACAATTCCCAACATCCCTGTTAAAACAAAAAATATCCATTTCCTCACTATACATACTCCCCCTCTAGCAATTTTACTTTTCCCTCACCCATACCATCATTTCGCCTGGCGCTCGGTTCGCCCATGCAAAATACGGTATAAATTTTATGCTCACAGGTTTATACGTCACATTAACATCTGCCTCGTAAAGCTCTTCTCCCCACGGCCCATAATCTTCTCTCTCTGCCTCTGCCTTTATCACACACACGCCGTTTAACAGATCTTTTTCGTATTCTACCTCAAATTTACTTCCTTTTGGCAACACTATGTTGTTCAGGTTTGAACCGTTATCCACTTCCTCTAGGCAGTACACTACAGGCCCTCTCTGTACAGCAACCCTCCCTTCATCTTCCCTTACATTGGGATTCGCTCTCATCTTTAATACGGGCATTGATAGCAATAGCTCTACTCTGTCTTTTCCCCATCTTCTCTTTATACTTACATAGCCTTTGTTCATTGCACCTATCTCTATCTCTTCTCCATTGACCCTGACCTTTGCATCTTTACACCAGCCAGGAATCCTCAGTAACAGCGTAAACTCTGCTTCTCTTTCAGCACAAATATCTATTGCTATTTTGCCATCCCACGGATACTGGGTTTGCTGTTTTACTTTCACTTCTTTCTCCGTAATTTTCGCCTGTACTTCGCTATCTACGTACAGGTGTATATATAACTCATTTTCCCCTGTAGAGTAAATATACTTGCCTAACGAAGTCAATAACCTGGCTACATTGGGAGGACAGCAAGCGCATCCAAACCACGGCTGCCTGGTGTACTTTACATGAGCTTTAACTTTATTCTTCTCACACGCCTCAGGCCATACTTCCAGAGGATTTACATAGAAGAATTTTTTCCCGTCCAATGACATCCCGCTGATCACTGAATTGTATAACGCTCTTTCCATAATATCAGCGTAACGCCTGTCAGGATCAATCTGCAACATCCTGTGGGCAAAAAACACCAGGCCCACCGCTGCACAGGTCTCAGCATAGGCCGTATCGTTAGGCAAATCGTAGTCAAATGTAAAGGCTTCACCTATAGACATGGAGCCAATACCACCTGTGATGTACATCCTCTTAGTTGTTATGTTATCCCACAACTTCTTGCACGCCTGAATCAGGCTCTCATCTCCGGATTCTACAGCTACATCAGCCATACCAGAGCACAAATAAACCGCTCTGACGGCGTGACCTTCTGCGCTGGTCTGTTCTCTTACTGGCAAATGCACCTGAAAATAACTTGGCCCCAGCTCATCCCACATGCTGTAGAAATTCTTATTCCCTCGGGCCTGTGCCTCTATTTCAAAGTAAAGGGGCTTTTTACCTCGCTCATCAATAAAGTACTTACTCAGCTTTAAATACCTCTCTTCGCCAGTAACTCTGTAGAGCTTAACTAATGCCAGCTCTATTTCTTCATGACCGGGATATCCTTTTTTCTTGCTCGGCTCCGGCCCAAAGACAGAGTCTATATGATC
Source organism: Caldanaerobius polysaccharolyticus DSM 13641 (assembly GCF_000427425.1). Lineage (NCBI taxonomy): Bacteria > Bacillati > Bacillota > Clostridia > Thermoanaerobacterales > Thermoanaerobacteraceae > Caldanaerobius > Caldanaerobius polysaccharolyticus. Next base: position 728,931 of record NZ_KE386494.1, read on the forward strand.
GGCAAGCCGACATGCCACATCCAGCAGCTTTCTCTTACCTGTTGCCTCGTAATAAGCCACAGCAGCCTCTATCAAGTGCCCGGCGCAGTAAAGTTCATGGCAGTCCCTCAGATTTGTCCATTTTTTATCAGGCTCTTTTATGATAAAGTACGTATCTAAATACCCATCGTTCTGCTGAGCTCTGGCAATTAAATCTATCACTTCATCAGCGGTTTTCTCCAGTTCAGGATCAGGATAAACGACAAGGCTATAGCTTACTGCTTCTAGCCACTTATATACGTCGCTATCCTGAAATACCATTCCGGCAAATTCGCCCTGGATTTCACCTGCTGCAATGCGGAAATTTCTAATAGCGTGACTGGGTTCTACACCAGGTACGCGATCGTTTAGCACGTCCCATTGATAGGGTATCACCACGTCTTTAATTAATTTTACATAATTCCACCAGAAGCCCTCGTTAATTTTTACCTGCTTTAGCGAAACGGGCTTTGCTTGAAATTTTGCAGCATTATTCATAATCTCTCACTCCATTCTATTTTATGATGATTTATGATAAAGCAGGCCGCCAAAATCCTCTTGACAGCCTGTTACACATTAATAGACTAATTCTTTTTTGCAAGGCGAATGACATTCCAGGATAACCTGGGTAAAGACGCTTTTACTACCCCATCCTCGATTGCCGCCTTGCCATTGCTATGGGGTACGACGTTAAACGGATTCTCCTTTGTATTGGTAGCCTTCAGATCCTCATTCTCAAGCACTATGTGCTCTACCACCCTATAACCTTCAAAACCCCTTATCTCGCACTCCAACAGCAAAGAATCCTGTTGATCTCTATTTACCGCAAATATCGTAAGCTCATTGCCGCTTTCGCTTAACACAGCCGCCGCCTCCAGCAACGGCACATCACTAAAATCCTTGCTGTCATATACCGGAGATGAAATGACGGCTTTCAACGACGTGCCTCTGCCGTAATTGGATGCGTGGAGATAAGGATAGTAAATGGTCTGACGCCATGCTCCTCCGTTGTTGTCCGTCATTATAGGCGCGATCACATTTACAAGCTGCGCCAGGCAGGCTATCTTTACTCTATCTGCGTGTTTTAGCAAGGTTATCAGCATGCATCCTACAAGCAGCGCGTCCTCAAAGGTGTACACGTCCTCCAGAAGCGGTGGTGCTACGGTCCACGGCTGTACCTTTTTGTCAGCTTCGTGGGAATGGAACCATACATTCCACTCGTCAAAGGACAGATTGATTGTCTTGTTGCTCCTCTTTTTTGCTTTTATGTAATCGCAAATAGACACCACTGATTTTATAAACTCATCCATATCCAGTGACTTGGCTAAATAATTGCCTATATCGTCTTCCTGATTGCCGTAGTATGTGTGCAGCGAAACATAGTCCACGTATTCATAGGTGTAATCAAGGACCGTCGCTTCCCACTCTCCAAACGTGGGCATTTTGCTGTTGGAGCTGCCGCAGGCTACCAGCTCTATGGAAGGGTCCACCAGTTTCATAACCTTTGCGGTCTCACACGCAAGACGGCCGTATTCCTGAGCGGTTTTATGGCATATCTGCCATGGGCCATCCATCTCATTGCCCAAACACCATACCTTTATGTTATGGGGTTCGTCGTATCCGTGGGTTTTCCTGAGATCACTCCAATAGGTCCCACCAGGGTGATTGCAATATTCCACCAGATTGCGCGCCTCATCCGCTCCCCGTGTACCCAGATTCACTGCCATCATCACATCAGCATTGACCCGCTTTGCCCACTGTACGAATTCATTGACGCCTACTTCGTTGGTCTCGATGGATCTCCACGCCAGCTCTAACCTGCGGGGTCTTTTTTCTTTTGGGCCTATTCCGTCTTCCCAATTGTAGCCTGAGACAAAGTTTCCTCCGGGATAGCGCACAATCGGCACTTTTAGCTCTTTGACTAGATCTATGACGTCCTTGCGAAAGCCCATATCGTCTGCCTCGGGATGGTCGGGCTGGTAAATACCCCCGTACACTGCCCTTCCCAGATGCTCAATAAAGGAACCGTATATGCGATTGTCGATGTCACCAATCTTATAATCCTTGTCTAAAATCATCTTTGCTTTTTTGTCCATTGTTATCTCTCCTCCTTTTTAGTCAATTTAACCAATCTTGCCCCATGCGAGGGAATATCCAGAACTACTGTTCTATTTACTATCCCCATATCCTCATGCGCCCATAAATCTCTCATTATGTAATCTCCTGATGGTAATTCCATCTTGCTTAACTGTATTTCCACACGGCTTTTTATTGGTCCCGTATTAAAAACAGCAAGGTAATAACTACCATCCTCATCTATAGCCATCCATGCAATATACTGTCCATAGCGGAACAATTGGCGGCCAGAATGAGAATGTTTCAGTACCCTCAATACTTCAGAATTGGTCAGTAGCGAAAGCGTCCACTCATCATTATCTCTTAATTCACAACCAACCATGAGGGGAGAGCGGAAAATACACCAAAGTGTCATTAAGGTTATTTGTTCGTCTTTCGTAAAACGAGTCCAGCGATCTCCAAAACCATGTTCCCGTGAACGAATGCCTATATGACCTATTGGCAACATATCTGCATCTGGCCAATGTCCCGGTCCCACATGTTTACTCCACTGATTACATTTTTCAAATGCGTCGAGTAGATCCTCCCATCTATCCCAAAAATCCCCTGAAATTCTCCACATATTTGCGTGTTGTTTTAAATGATCAGCATATTCTAGCAACGCCGGACCCGGAGACAAGCTTAATACCATTTCTCTACCGCAATTATCTATCGCATTTCGAATTAATTCAACTTCACCAGCATGATAGCGTTCATATCCTATATTAGAATAAGCAATATCATCAACTTTGACATAGTCTACTCCCCATTCAGCATATAGTTGGAAAAGAGAATCATAATACTGTTGTGCACCTTCCTTAGTCGGATCGACTCCATACATATCTGTATTCCAAGGACATATAGAATTTATATGTGCAATTTCTCTTGCCCTTACTTTAGTGCCATATATTGGTGTATTAGCATGGACCGCTTGTCGCGGAATACCTCTCATAATATGTATACCAAATTTTAAACCAAGGCTATGTATATAATCAGCCAAAGGTTTAAAACCCTTCCCATTTGCTGAAGATGGGAAACGGTTAACCGCAGGTATCAGACGCGAATACTCATCCATTTGTAATGGAACAAAAGGCCTGTATATGGAATCTCTTGCTCCAGGTTCATACCATTGAATGTCTACAACTACATATTCCCAACCATACGGTTTTAAATATTTCGCCATGTATTCAGCATTCCCTCTTACCTCCTCCTCTGTTACACTAGCTCCATAACAGTCCCAGCTATTCCAACCCATGGGAGGGGTTAAAGCAACTTTTTTGTTGATAATTTTTCATCCTCCTCTCTTATGCCAGTTCTAATGTGACCACTGACATCGCCGGAAGTAATACTTTAATTTTATTGTCTGTTATACTCGCTCCATCAAAATACTGCGGCACTACCTTCTCCGGACTTTCAAATGTATTATGGGCATTCATTTCATTTGCGGTTAATATTATTCCTGTTACTTTAGTTTTCTTTTCTCCTCTAAGCTCACACTCAATAATTGCAGGTTCTTTTGGATTTAGATTGCACAATGAAATATGTATTTTCCCCTCATTATCCATCGAAGCCGTTGCAGTTACTTGAGGAATACTTTCACCTGCACATCTATATTCAGGCGCTTTAATGTCCAAATCCAATAACTCTGCATCTTGATGAACTTTGTACATATTGAACACATGATAAGTTGGGGTAAGTACCATCTTTGAACCTTCCGTAAGAATAACCGCCTGCAGTACGTTAATAGTCTGAGCAATATTTGCCATCCTAACTCTATCGCAGTGTTTATGGAATATATTAAAATGTATACCAGCAACTAAAGCATCCCGCATTGTATTTTGCTGATAGAGAAATCCAGGGTTTGTACCAGGCTCCACATCATACCACGTTCCCCATTCATCCACGACTAATGCCACTCGCTTTTCAGGATCATATCTATCCATAATAACTGAATGCCTTGTAATAATCTCGTCTATGCGCAAAGCTTTCTTCATGGTTATAAACCACTCGTCTTCATCGAAATCGGTAGCTGAACCTTTTCCTAACCAGAAATCACCAGGTATGGTATAGTAATGTAAACTTAGTCCGTCCATAAATCTCCCTGCTTCTCTCATGAGCACTTCCGTCCAATTATAGTCATCACCATTAGGCCCACAAGCTATTTTGAAAATCTTATTTCCGCTAAAGTCTCTTATATAAGTTGAATATCTGCGATAAAGATCAGCATAGTACTCAGGGCGCATATTCCCCCCGCATCCCCAACTCTCATTTCCAACTCCAAAATATTTAAGCTTCCATGGCTTTGTCCTCCCATTAGCTGCTCTTAAATTCGCCATAGTGGAATCTCCGTCAAAGGTTATATATTCTATCCATTCTCTCATTTCCTGTATTGTTCCACTTCCTACATTACCGCATATATACGGCTCTGCCCCTAAGAGCTCACACAGCTCAAGAAACTCATGGGTTCCAAAGTGATTATTCTCTACCACACCTCCCCAATGTACATTGATCCTTTTAGGTCGCGACTCATAGGGCCCTATTCCGTCTTTCCAGTGATATTCATCGGCAAAACACCCACCAGGCCATCTTAAAACAGGAATTTTTAACTCCCTTAGAGCTTCAACAACATCTTTGCGGATTCCATTTATGTTGGGTATTTCTGAATCCTTTCCTACCCAAAAACCTCCATATATACATCTTCCTAAATGCTCAGCAAAATGACCATAAATATTTTTATTTATTTTGCCTTTCTTTATATCGGTGTTTATAATAACTTCAGTCATAAAATACCTCCTCTCTTAACAAAAAGCATTCCAACCTCGTAATTCTTTTTATTTTGACCTACGTACATCTTATTATCAAAAACGCTGATGTACGTTCAAGTTAAATATTTTAATTCTATAAAAATATTAAAAATCCTTCTTTAAAACTCATATTTATTTAAATTCAGGTCCTTTTTTGTTTTAATAAGCCCAGGTAAGATTGATAATTTTCATTCCATCTGCCTGTCACATTTACTGTATGGGGTTCGGACAGTGTTGGACTTCGTTTTGTAATGCAAACTCTTTCGACCAAATCAACCTTAATGCGATTTTCGTTCATCCAATCGAAGCTTTACCTCAAGCTTCCTCCAGGCTCCACCTCACGGTAGGCACCTTACTTTCGGTTAATGGTTCCCACTGCCAACCCCATAGCAAACATTCACCGCTTGCCAAAGGATTAACCTTTTAAAGATCCAATCATAACACCTTTTTCAAAATACTTTTGTATAAAGGGGTAGAATAAAAGTATTGGTACAGTAGAAACAATAATTACACCGTATTTAACCGCATCTGCATACTGTTGGGCATAACCTCCCGCATTACCACCCAATCCAGCACCCTCTGCAAAGACCTGGTTGACAAGAAGAATATCACGTAATATAATTTGCAACGGCTTTAAGTTGTCACTTTTGATATAAATAAGAGCTGTAAAGAAATCATTCCAGTGCCCAACCATGTAATAAAGTGCCATAACTGCGATTATAGGCTTTGAAAGGGGTAATACAATTTTCCCGAAGAATTGGAAATGAGAACAACCATCTAATGATGCTGCTTCATATAACTCTTTTGGAATCGACTCTTCAAAGAAGGTACGAGTTATTATAAGGTTAAAGACGTTGACACAAAATGGTATGATAAATACCCACATTGTATCAATTAGATGTAATTGCTTAATTAACAAGTACGTTGGTATTAATCCTCCGTTAAAAAACATTGTAAAAACAAAAAACAACATGATAACGCGTCTTGCACTAAATTCCTTCCTCGATAAAGCATATGCAGCGGGTAATGTAAACAGTAAATTAACAAGAGTTCCAAGCACTGTATATATAATAGTATTCTTATATCCTATCCATATTCTACCATCTTGAAATATTTGTTTATATCCATACAAGCTGAAGCCTTTGGGGTATAATGTAACCTGACCAGTAGCAACAAGATTCGCGTTACTCACCGATGCAATAACTATAAAATAGCACGGATAAGCAATAACTATAAAGATCAGAATACATAGTCCATATACAATAATATCAAATATTACATCGGATATATTCATTTTCTTAATTTTAGAAAAAACCATATAACATTCCCCCAATTTATTTCACAACTTTAATACTATATAGGTCAAAATCTTACCATAGACTGATATCTGCCAACTTTCTTGCAATGGCATTTGTGCAAATAAGGAACAAAAAGTTAATAACATTGTTAAATAACCCAATCGCCGATGAATAACTGTATTGGTTGGAAATAATTCCTATCTTATATACATAAGTGGCTATAACTTCGGAAACAGGAAGATTTAAACTGTTTTGCATCAAGAATACTTTTTCAAAGCCCGTATTTAAAATACCTCCCATGCTAAGAATAAAAAGTATCACAATAGTTGGAACAAGAGCAGGAATATCAACATACCAAATAGTCTGCCACTTATTTGCGCCGTCAATTTTACACGCATCGTAAAGTTGTGGATCAACTGAGGAAAGTGCCGCCAGATAAATAATACTGTTCCATCCAGCATGCTGCCATATGTCTGAGCCAACATATACCGGTACAAAAGCAGACGTAGATCCTAAAAGATCTACCTTACCCAATCCCACTGCTTTCAATAAATGACTGATAATACCGCTATTCGGAGATAAAAGAACAACCAATATACCTACCATAACAACAGTGGAAATAAAATGAGGTAAGTATACCGTTGTCTGCATAGTCATTTTAATCCGGGAATTTTTAATCTGATTTAAGAGCAGCGCCAAAAATATCGGAGCTGGGAAACCTACTAATATTGAAGTAACAGTTATTGCAAGAGTGTTTCTTATCAAAGTCCAAAATAGATAAGAATCAGTAAACATCTTAAAATACATGAGCCCTTCCCATTTACCTCCGGTTAAACCTTTAGAAAAATCAAAATCCCTGAAAGCCAATTGTATACCATACATAGGTATATAATTGAATATAAAAATTACAACAATGGCTGGCAATATCATTAACCATAACTGATAATCACGTTTTATACTATTAATGAAACTTGCTTTTTTAGGCATTACTATAACATTGCTTTTAGGATTACCCATTTCAGATTTCAAATACATAGATATAACATCCCTCCCACAGGAGATGCCATGCCATAGGCATAGCATCTCCCTAAAATTTACATAATCTTATTAGTTATTTGCTGCTTTCCATTTATCGTAATATTTTTGCATAATTTTTGTGATCTCATCTAGACCAGCCTTCTTACACTGTTCAATATAAGAATTCCATTCTTTGTCAATACCTCCCTTAACTATCCACTGAGACCATTTTGAGTAAGTTAAGTTATTTAAGTTGGTCTGTAAGGTTGCAATTCTCATGTTATCAGCACTATTAAACTTGATATATATACCAGGCCATACATCTTTTTTAGGATCAATTTGATTTAAATAAGGATCAAGAACTTTGGTTTCAGCTATAACATTACCTGGATCGGATGGAAGCTTGAGTTTAATTGAATCTGATATATACATAGGACCATTATCAGCTAATGTGCTAGTCCATTTCCATGTACCTGCATCCATATTAGGATCTTTGGGTGGTAATACAGTATATGATCCGTCTCCATTGTCACGTATATTAGGGCCAATAGATCCAAACAGTACCTGAATACTATTAACTGGATTATAGAATTGATCAATAAACTTCATGGCGGCTTCCTTATTTTTGCATTTTGCAGACATTACAACCATATTAGTACCATAGTTAAGACTGTTATAATCATACTCCCATGTTATCCTACCCGTATAATCAGCAAATGGCTTTAAAGGAGGCAATGATTCATATTGTGAAGCCCACTTAGGACCAAATCTATCAGAAGCCATCCAACCAAAGGTAAAACCAACTCTAGGCGCATCTGGGGAACGTGTAAGATTTTGATAGTGAGTATAATCTTGAGTAAAAACTTCTGGATTAATAAGACCAGCACTCCAAAGTTTATGCAAGAATTCAACTAACTTTTTGTAACGTTCGTCAATATAAAAATTCTTTACTACACCATTATCTACATAAAACCCATTCGGACCTGAAAGAGTAATGCCCTCACCACCGAGCATAACCTGAGCATTAAAAAATCCTGTACCTGGGGCCCAATCCATGGGGATTTCGTCGGTCTTACCATTGCCATTTGGATCTTTCGTCTTAAAAGCTAGGAGTACATTATAAAGTTCGTCCCAGTTCGTAGGCTCCTTCAAACCCAATTTATTAAGCCAAACTTTATTTATATATTGTCTGGTAGCAGTCTTAGGCCAAAACCTTTGGTACTTAGGGAGACCATAAATTTTGCCGTCAGGTTGTGTTGACATCTCCTTAAGCTCAGGATGTTCAGAAAACATTTTCTGAATATTCGGAGCATACTTTTCGATAAGCGGAGTTAAATCTTGAAAAAGTCCCGGAAACTGCGAAAAGTCGCTGTCTGTAATTGCTCCTGGCCCAATGATTAAATCAGGTATATCACCGCTGGCAAGTAATGTACCTTTCTTTTGATCCCAGTCACTGGAAATTTGCTGCCATGTAATTTCAACGCCAGCATCCTTCTCCATTTTTGTAAGCCATTCCATTTTATTAACATCCTTAGTAAGCGCATGTTTAACAACAATCGCTTTCAAATGCACTACCTGATTCGTAGAAGTTTTATTGGAAGTCGCACTGGTATTTTTGCTGCTTTTACATCCTGCAAGCAAAGATGTAACGATTAGCACAACAAGAAATAAAGCCAATTTTCCTTTCAATTTCATCTTTATTTCCTCCTCATATTTTACTTTTTAAAAATAATAGTTTTTAATGCGATAATAATGTAATTATTTTAATCAGCACTTCCAAACCACCTCTTTGTTCAATCTGTAATTTAAGGCAAAAGTTCGTGATCATGTATTCACGACGATACTTTACCACTCTCCTTTTCTTACAAATTGAATTTTTTCTAATTGCTTGTATGAAAACTATATCAAAAAAGTGAGCAATTGCTTATGAAAATGTAATTAGTATGAAATCACTCACTTACTATGCGATTGTACATATAGTACCATTTCATTTCTCCAACTTTATAAAAAGGCCTAAAAGTTCTTGTTATAAAGCTATAACCCAAATCGTGTCCCTTTTTAGTTTTAAAAATCATATCCTCATTACTAATTTTTTCTATCCAATTCCCTGGATTATTAACATCTCCCTTTAAAATGGTCATTTCATCACAGACTAAAACTACAGGTCCATAACAAAGTGCAACGATATCAGGGTTCTGTTTGTCAACTGCTTTAAAGTATAAATGAAATGGAAATTCAATTGATACAATATCCCCATTTTGCCACTTTCTTGATATAACACCCCATTCATTGGCTCTCGCATTAAGCTCAATATCTTCTCCATTTATCTTTACTTTTACCCCTCTTTTTACCCAAGATGGTACTCTAAATTTAAAAGAGAATTCAATATCTTTATCTGTTGTTATTACAAATTTCACCTTATCTTCTTCAGGATACTTAGAGAAGTTTTGTATTTCAATATTTACGGAATCCTTTTCCCATTTAACTCTAGATGGCAAGTATTGGCTAACGTATAAACTTTCATCATCATAATAATATAAAAGATTATAGTACTCAGCTACGTCATGGGGAAAAGTTCCAGTGCAGCATTGCCATGCAAAATTTGCACCCCCATTCTGAAGTCGTCTATCCTCAACTGTTTTTACAGCGCCATCAATAAAATAATTTGCATAATATTGAATTTTACCACCAGGTGCTATAGGTAATAGAGCACCAATTGCGTTATATAACATTTTTTCTACCCAATCACCATATTTAGCATTCCCTGTAAACTGTAATAAATAATTACATAATTTAAAGACAGCCCAAGTACAACATGAAACTTCACAATTACCCCACGTATCACTTCTAACTCTTTTGCCACCAAAAAATGTAGTATAAAACGGGTTTTTTAATGTTTCATCCCATGTCGATTTTAGTGCATCCCCTAAATATCCTTCATTTTCACCAAACAAAGTCTCTGCCGGCCCATATCCTCCTGTTGCATATATATGTTTTGTTGTTAACTCATCATATGCATTTTTTATAATATCTAAATACCTTTTTTCTTTCTTTACCTCATATGCTCGTGCAGCACTGCTTAAAGTATTTACATGACTATATGCGTGTCTCGGACCTATCTTAAATTCTTTATCCAAAAACTTATTCCAATAAAAATCATACTCCCATTCATTTGCAAATGCTTTATATTTTACATCTCCTGTTAATTCGTAAGCTCTATATAAGTTCTCTGGTAAAGTATACCATTCGATCATTTGAGAGTCCGTTATTTCTTTATCCTGAATACCATCTCTTTTTATGTTCCTTTTTAAATTTTTAATTGCCCAATCAGTAATTATACTTGCACATTCTATAGCCTTTTTATATCCTATATACTCATATACATCTAGCAGTCCTCCAAGTAACTTTTCATATATATATGAGCTTTTATTACCATGGGGATACATTCCATTTCCTTCTTCATCTATGCACTTTGCCCATTCGTTTATAAGATAATACACTTTTTCTTTTAATCTAATATCTTGTGTAATGATATACATTTTAGAAAGAGCGCCCACTATTTGACCAAATATATCACCATCAATACCATACCACCCAGTTAATTCCTGTCCTGGTGTTTCAAATCCAGCCTTTTTCCTAAAACCAAAAAGAAGACTATCATTTGGTATATTAAGATAAAATTCAACAGCATCATCAAATTGCTTTTTCCAATGACTATCCATAAGAGTTACATTCTTATATTTAAAAGAATTTATTTTATAAATGTCACTTGGTATAACAAGCACCTCCCCAAACATCAATATCCTGTGAAACGAAATAATCCTCTTCCTCGATTATTCTTCGTTCTTTACATTTATTACCTAAAAAGCGTTTTTATTGTATACCACCTTCCTTTCTTTTTCTACAGTATACGTACATTTTGTAAATTAAGATTAAAATGTACGTATATTTCTATTTTCTACATTTAGAATACTCTTTTATAAAAACATTTTCAAAGTCCAAATTTGGCCAAATTCATTGAATATTCGCCGTTTTTTTTTTTTCTAGAACATTACTCGTAATTTCTCATTCTCTCTCCATTTTTCTCCTATATGTGTTAAAAATACCTTTATCTCAATGTGAATCGGCCAACTCTATGTCTCTCTGTTTATAGAATATATACGGTAACCGACAGTAAGCAATTCTAAACAAAATGCTGTATATCCTGACTAGTTAATCAAGATACACAGCGTTCATTAAATCAAACCTTTATAGGAAGATTAGCATCTTTCCTAGTAAACAACGGTATAATATCCAGCGGTGCATTACAATTAATATATTGCCCGCCATTATAAACTAAGCCTGAATTAACTTCTCTCCATTCCGTACCTACCGGCAAATAAACTTCTCTTGACCTTGCACCTTCGTAAAGTACAGGAGCAACAAGAATATCTGGACCAAACATAAATTCATCCTCTATGTTCCAAGCTTCTTTATCATTTGGAAAATCATAAAATAGCGGACGCATTGGTGGTGTGCCTTTTTCATGTGCAGTTTTCATCTGTTCCATAATGTAAGGACGCAGTCTTTCTCGTAAAAATAGCAAATTTTTTATTATTTCATAAGCTTCTTCTCCAAAGCTCCATACTTCATTCGGCCCACAAGTATCAACATCATATATACCTGTATCTTCACCTCCAGCGTCCTCTCCTGTTGGTAATCGATGTCCGTGCAATCTGAAAATCGGACAAAATGTTCCATACTGGAACCAACGAATAATTAATTCACGGAACTTCTCATCTTGGGGGTCGCCTCCAAAAAATCCACCTATATCTGTTGTCCACCATGGTATTCCAGAAAGTCCTATATTAAGGCCAGCACACACCTGTTTACGCAAAGTTTCAAAACTTGAATGGATGTCACCAGACCATACAGCAGCTCCATAACGCTGGCTTCCAGCCCAAGCACAACGCGCAAGATTAATAACATCGTTAATGCCCTCTTTCACCATTCCGTCATAAAAAGCCTTTGCATAAAGCATTGGATATATATTACCAACTTCTAAGTTTGGACCTAAGTAATAACGTATGTTGTCAAAATCGTGAACCGAATATTCTGGCTCAGCTTCATCAAGCCAAAAGATTCGTATACCATATTTGAAATAATTCTCTTTAACCTTATTCCATACATATTTTTGAGCGTCAGGGTTTGTAAAATCAACAAACACCTCATTTCCCTGAAAAATCTTTTGGGTGCGAATACCACGGTCAGTTCGTACAAGATACCCCTTGTGTTTCATTTCACTATAGTTTTTACTACGTGGATCTACAGTAGGCCAAATTGAAACCATAAGCTGGATATCCATTTCTTTAAGCTCTTTTACCATCCCTTCAGGATCTGGCCAATATTTCGGATCAAAATACCATTCACCCTGCTGCGGCCAATGGAAAAAATCAATAACTATCACTGAGATAGGCAATCCTCTGCGTTTATATTCCCGCGCGACCTCAAGCAACTCTTCCTGAGTGCGATACCGCAGCTTACATTGCCAGAATCCTGAAGCAAAATAAGGCATCATTGGTGGTCGACCTGTGACCTGCGTATATCTTTCAACAATTTCAGCAGGAGTATCTCCTGCGGTAACCCAATAATCAATTAATGGCGTTACTTCAGCTACCCATGTAGTACAATTTCTAGCAAATGATACACGCCCGTAAGCTGGATTATGCCATAAAAAGCCATAACCACGGTTTGATAAAGCAAAAGGAATATTTACCTGGGAGTTACGCTGCGCCAGTTCGAGTTCACAGCCTTTTAAATTTAAAAATGGTTCCTGTCGTTGCCCTAGTCCATAAAACTTTTCTCCTTCAACTCCTTCAAAACGCACTGTCGCTTTATATAAACCACCTGGTATTGGCTTAAGTCGGTTGTTAACGTCTTGTCTATTCTGCCAGCGTTCGGCAATCAATGTTTCTCCTTTTTCGTTTTCAAACTTCACAAAGCCATATTCATTTATACGACATGTAAGCTTACCATTGGTAATCGATGCACATTTTTCATCAATTTTGATTTCGACTTTGCTTTTATGCTGTGGCAAAAGAGCCCACTCTCTATCTTCAGGCATTTTTGCTTCCATGGTGCAACGTAATCGCAAGCTGTTTTCACCCCAAGGTTCAATCCAAAGCTTTTCTCCATCGTACTCACGTATAAGGCGATTTCCTTCAACCCGGAATATACTTTCCATATTTCTCCTCCTCCAATATGGATTTGACCAACTTTACTTGTTGCTTAATACTTTTATTCCAAATGGCTCCAATGTTATTTCACCATTTATATATTTTCCTGTCAAAATATCCATCATTGGCTTATCTATAATTATTGTAGATGGCTTTCTATTGAAGTTCAAAACAAAATAGAATTCATCGGCACCTTTTATCCGCCTGAATATCTCTATTCCTTCATCACCCTTTATTTCAGTGACAGATACATTGCATTTCTCTGTAACTTTGTCCAGAAGTTCCTTTATTATACCATCACTCGGAATGGTCCCTACATAATAAGCATTACCCATACCGTACTTATTAACAGTAATAACAGCTTTACCTGCTAAATAGTCCGACTTATATTCTCCTAATACCTCTGCAGTAACAGGTGAAATAACATCAAACCATACATTAGCAGTTCCTTCGTTATCTCCAAAAATTATATTAATATTTTCATCGTCAGGTATTATGCTATATTCCTCTATATCTATGCCTAATAAATCTTTTAACGGACCCAAAAGGGATTGATCGTTCATCCTGTTATCCCACCTCTTAGCCCCTGCTCTCCAGGTAGTAAGGAAAGTACCTCCACCTCTCACGTAATTCTTTATGTTATCAGTAATTTTTTCATTGACCATTATAAGGCCCGGAGCTAAAACAAGCTTATAACCTGACAAATCATCTTCAGGACTTATTATATCTACAGGTATATTTCTGCTATAAAAATATTTATAATATTTCTTTATCTGCTCCATATACTTAAATCCTCTCTTGTGAGGTTGTATTTCAAAGGCCCATTCATTGTCAAAAGACCTGATTATGGCCACTTCGGCTTTTATCTCTGATCCTTCGATCAAAGGCCCGATTTTTTGCAGTTCTTGTCCTATCTGCTTCACCTCATGGTATCTTCTTCTCGGAACCCCATCATGATCAAGTATGCCATGCCAATATTCTTCGGTACCAAAAGTGCATGCTCTCCACCTGAAATAAACTATAGCATCTGCACCATGGGCTATAGACTGATATACCCAAAGTCTCATCTCGCCTGGTTTTAATTGCCTGCCCATCTCCTCCCAACCCGTAGGACCACTCTGTTGCTCCATAACCCAGAAGTTTTTCTTTTTAACACCCCTCATTACATCGTGGGACAACGCTATATTGGCAGCTATCTGGTCGCTTTTGTCGCTAAAATGATTTATAGGGTAATTATCCCACGAAATAAAGTCCAGGTCTTTGGCCAGTTGATAATAATCTATTTGGTTAAAAAGGCCCATAAAATTATGTGTAATTTTTTTATCAGGTGTAACCTCTCTAAGTATATCTATTTGAAGCTTTTGGTATTTTACGACTGAATCCGATGAAAAGCGCTTATAATCTAAAAGCAAGGAGGGATTATGGGATGTGACAGCCTTTCTGGGTACTATAACGCTATCCCAATCCTTATAAATCTGGCTCCAAAACACCGTGCCCCATGACTGATTTAATTTATTTATGTTACCATACCTTTCTTTTAACCATTTCCTGAACTCCTCTAAGCAGTTATCGCAATAGCATACCGTAGTATCATGGCAGCCAAATTCATTATCAATATGCCAGCATATTACATTGGAATTGCTTTTATAATGTTCAGCCATAGCTGTTACAATTTTTTTTGTATATTGTCGATATACAGGATTGTTATAGCAATAATGTCTTCTGGAACCAAATCCTTTCACATAACCATCATTATCAACAGGTAATATCTCAGGATGTTTGTCTATAAGCCATTTTGGAGGTGCCGCTGTAGGCGTACCTAAAATCACCTTTATACCATGTCTTGCCAGAATACTTATAGCCTTGTCCAGCCATGAAAAATCATACAGGCCTTCATCGGGCTCTAGCTTTGCCCACGCAAATTCTGCGAGGCGAACTACATTTATTCCAGCTTCTTTCATAAGATGGGCATCAGTCTCCCATCTTTCCTCAGGCCAGTGCTCCGGATAATAATCCGCGCCATAAAACATAACTCCTCATCCTTTCTATGGTTATGTTTGACCTTAGTTATAATTTATATTTTACTTTATATTTTACTATTGTTTAATTGCACCTGCAGTCATACCTTGAATAATATACTTCGACAAAAAGACAAATGCGATTAACATAGGTATTTGAATATTATTTCTTTAAATTCCATATTTAAATAAAGAATGTATGGTTTGTCTTTATATTCGTATAACTTATTAATAAAAATTGAAATGTACGTATATCCAGTTGTATTCTACAAGAATGCTAAAATTCCTTCTTCACTATTAAATTTTTATAAAATTACGTTTTTATAGTCCCGTATCCTCCATAACAAAATTTTTTTAATAGATAAACCCACAATTTGTCTACGCAGCTCCAAGCCTGTATACAGGATCGTGTATCAGCGTGTATATACGACGTTCAGTAACTTCTGTAGTTGTATAGATGGCCTATAAACAAGGCTAGTTTTTGTGCCTTATTTTACAAACAAATGGTGCCCTTATTTCGCTAGAAGCATAAGGACACCATCTAATAATTCTAAAATATTTTTATTTTACTCTTACCCACACCATCATTTCGCCTGGCGCTCGGTTAGCCCATGCAAAATACGGTATAAATTTTATGCTCACAGGCTTATACGACACATTAACATCTGCCTTATACAGCTCTTCTCCCCATGGCCCATAATCTTCTCTCTCTGCCTCTGCCTTTATCACACACACCCCGTTTAACAAATCTCTTTCGTATTCTACCTCAAATTTACTTCCTTTAGACAATACTATGTTGTTCAGATTTGAACCGTTATCCACCTCCTCAAGGCAGTAGACAACAGGCCCTCTCTGTATAGCAACCCTTCCTTCATCTTCCCTTACATTGGGATTCGCTCTCATCTTTAATACGGGCATTGATAGCAACAGTTCTACTTTGTCTTTTCCCCACCTTCTCTTTATACTTACATAGCCTTTGTTCATTGCACCTATCTCTATCTCTTCTCCATTGACCCTGACCTTTGTATCTCTGCACCAACCAGGAATCCTCAGTAACAGCGTAAACTCTGCTTCTCTCTCAGCACAAATATCTATTGCTATTCTGCCATCCCACGGATACTGGGTCTGCTGCTTTACTTTCACTTCTTTTCCCGAAATTTTCGCCTGCACTTCGCTATCTACGTATAGGTGTATATATAACTCATTATCCCCTGTAGAGTAAATATACTTGCCTAACGATGTCAATAACCTGGCTACATTGGGAGGACAGCAAGCGCATCCAAACCACGGCTGTCTAGTATACTTTACGTGAGCTTTAACTTTATTCTTGTCACACGCCTCAGGCCATACTTCCAGAGGATTTACATAGAAGAATTTTTTCCCATCCAATGACATCCCGCTGATCACTGAATTGTATAACGCTCTTTCCATAATATCAGCGTAACGCCTGTCAGGATCAATCTGCAACATCCTGTGGGCAAAAACACCAGGCCCACCGCTGCACAGGTCTCAGCATAGGCCGTATCGTTAGGCAAATCGTAGTCAAATGTAAAGGCTTCACCTATAGACATGGAGCCAATACCACCTGTGATGTACATCCTTTTAGTTGTTATGTTATCCCACAACTTCTTGCACGCCTGAATCAGGCTCTCATCTCCGGATTCTACAGCTACATCAGCCATACCAGAGCACAAATAAACCGCTCTGACGGCGTGACCTTCTGCGCTGGTCTGTTCTCTTACTGGCAAATGCACCTGAAAATAACTTGGCCCCAGCTCATCCCACATGCTGTAGAAATTCTTATTCCCTCGGGCCTGTGCCTCTATTTCAAAGTAAAGGGGCTTTTTACCTCGCTCATCAATAAAGTACTTACTCAG